>CAUZTE010000024.1:0-9932 GCA_963582565.1 Dehalococcoidia bacterium
CGCGAGTGCTTCACGCCGGTGGCGATGCCACAGGCGCACAAATCGAACTAACGCTGGCCGCTTTGGCGCGTTCGTCCCGTATCCACGTCCAGGAATACGTCACCACCACCCGCCTACTGCTGAGCGATGATGGTGGTCGTGTAATCGGTGTGGTCGGACTGGATAGCCGGACGGGCACAGAATCAGAATATTTCGGCACGTACACCGTCCTCGCAACGGGCGGGGCTGGTCGACTCTACCGGTACACTACCAACCCGGAGGTCACGACCGGCGACGGTGTTTCTCTGGCGTTCAACGCGGGTGCAGCAGTGATGGACATGGAGTTCTATCAGTTCCACCCAACTGCTCTTTGCCTCCCCGGCGCGCCACCGTTCCTCATCACTGAGGCCATGCGCGGTGAAGGGGCAGTCCTTCGCAACACAAACGGCGATCCGTTCATGGAGCGATACCACCCTCAAGGCGACCTAGCTCCGCGAGATGTGGTCTCACGCGCTTTGTTGGCAGAGATGCACGCAACGAGCACTGATCACGTTGTGCTGGACGCCACGCACCTGCCCGCGGAGATGTTGACCACACGGTTCCCCAGCATCTACAACACATGCCTCACTCACGGCCTGGACATCACGGTAGACACCATTCCTGTTTCGCCAGCAGCCCACTACATGATGGGGGGCGTTCTTACCAACACAGAGGGCGAAACGACGCTGCCCGGGCTGTACGCATGCGGCGAAGTTACCGGCACCGGGCTACATGGGGCCAACCGACTTGCCAGCAACTCTCTCCTGGAGACGGTGGTGTTCGGAGAACGGCTGGTGCAACGCACCTTAGAGGGTAGTTGGAATGGGCCTAAACCTGAGGGGGTAGTTGAACTAGATGAGCCTCAGGCTACTGACTCTAAGGCCGGACCACCTACCAAAGAATCCCTGCAAGAACTCATGTGGGACAACGTGGGTATCTTAAGAGACCTGGATGGTTTGGATAATGCGGCAAGGACTCTAGGTGCATGGCAGGCCCAGTTACCCGCGAGCACCAACCAAACAACCCATGAGCTTGCCAACATGGTGACGTTGGGTAGACTAATGACAACATCGGCGTTGCTACGGCAGGAGAGTCGTGGTGCACACTACCGCATTGACTTTCCAGACACTTCCTCGAATTGGGAATGCCACACTGTCATAGTCAAACCTCGCAGACAGCAATAGGGGGCACCAATGGAGCTAACACTGCTCGGCACAGGCACACCGCACCCCAACCCGCTCAGGGCGGGTCCAAGCCAACACATACAGCTAGGCGATTCCTCAGTGCTGGTGGACTGCGGCAGCGGCGCAGGACGAAGGATGGTGGAAGTCGGCAAGCACCCGGTGGAGCTCGACTACATCTTCATCACCCACATGCACTCCGACCACACGATCGATCTAGCCCATCTGCTTATCAGCGGGTGGATTGCCAATCGACCTAGGCCGTACACCATCGTTGGGCCACCCCAGACGCAGGAGTTCGTTAACCGGCTCATCCATGCCTTCGAGTTCGACATCAAGCTCCGTAGACTCCACGACCGCGTCGGCGACGAAGTCATGACTCCCAACGTCATCGAAGTGAACGACGGAGATACGGTCACTGGCGCCGACTGGCAAGCCACGGTTGTTGAGGTGGATCACGGTTATGTGAAGCCAGCCCTCGGATTTGTGTTTGAACAGGGCAAGTCGAAGCTGGTCATTTCCGGCGACACTGCCCCCTGCGACGCCATCATCAAAGCGGCAACTGGAGCAGATCTGTTGGTGCACGAGCTGACACAAGGTCGACCGGCCAATGAGGCGAACTATATGGTCGATCCGCAAGGCAACCAACTGCAAACTCAGCCTGAGATACGCAATCGCATCGCTGACTCCCACACCGCACCGGATCAGCTAGGACTACTCGCCCAGGAGTCCGGCGTACCACGGCTGGTGGTCTCTCACCTTCCAGGCAACTTCGACGAGTCGTGGGCCACGGGAGTCATCACATCCACGTACAAAGGCGATTTCAGAGTAGGCCATGACCTTCTCCAACTTACGATTTAGGCAGGAAGCACAGATGCCACTCACCCCTGAAGTGAACGACCTCATTGACCGGGCCATCCAGGAAGACCTGAGCATTGGCGATGCCACAACCGACGCGCTGGTGCCGGACGACCTTCAGGCAACGGCAACGCTCCACGCGAAGTCGCCCGGGGTGCTCTCCGGTGGCGAGATTGCTGCTGCGGTGTTCCATCGCGTAGACCCCTCCCTTAACGTGGAAGTCGCGCTGTCGGACGGCGCAACCATGGAGCGAGGCAGCGTCATCCTCCGTGTCAGCGGCTCAGCGGCCACCATGCTGAAGGCAGAGCGCACGGCCGTGAACTTCATGCAGCACCTCAGCGGCATCGCAACGGCCACGGCAACGTATGTGGAGTCAGTGAAAGGCACCGGTGCCCAGATCATCGATACTCGAAAGACCATCCCTGGCCTGCGGTCACTGGAGAAGTATGCCGTGCGATGCGGCGGCGGGCGCAACCACCGTCAGAACCTTGGCGATGGCGTTCTCATCAAGGACAACCACATTGCCGCGCTCAAGCTCCGAGGGATGTCCCTGGGCGACATCGTGCGACAGGCCCACGAGCGTGCGTCACACACTATCAAGGTTGAAGTTGAAGTCACAACGGTGGTTGAAGCCGAGGAGGCGCTGCAAGCTGGTGCACAGCTCCTGCTGCTCGACAACATGTCGCCCGACGAGATGCGTAAGGCTGTGGAGGCCAACAAGGGTCGTGCGCTGCTTGAAGCGTCCGGTGGCATCAACTTGGAGACGGTGCAAGCTGTGGCAGCCACTGGTGTGGACCTGATATCCGTAGGGGCATTGACGCACTCGGCTCAAGCCCTGGACATCAGCATGGACATCTCCTACCAGGCCAGGACATAGTCCTGGACCCAAGTGCCTGACGGGTACCCAACAAGGGTGTGCTCTCAACCCATAATTCTTCGGTTACCAAAGTCATGTAGCACGCCAACCATCTCAAGAGAGAGCCCTCTGACGGAAAGTGTCAGAGAGCTCTCTCTTAGGTCACTCAAACATAACCGTCAACATGTCTTACGATGCGGGAACTGCTTCACCCTCAGGGGAAATGACAAACCACACATCCCCCCGATTTTGGCCGTTGGCATCGCCTGGCTTATCGTCGGCTGCAAAGTAATACAGGGGTAAGCCGTTATAGGTCACCTGCATAGAGCCATCGTTGCGCATAATAGTGCCAAGGAGACTATTGGTGACGCCAGCTTCGGCTGTGGGAGCATCTACGGTCAGGAGAGGCGGCCAAGCCAGTGCACAGCCACCAGCACAGTTGGACGTATCAACTACATCATTAGTGAACAAATACAACGACCGGCCACTGTCATCCACCAAGATCGTCCCCAGAGTCACATTCTCCGCCACATCCACTACTGCGCTAGTCCGGATTGGTCCGCCGTCTGCTGAAACGACAAACCACACACCTCCTCTGTCCTGGCCGTTGGTATCCCCAGGCGTTTCATCACTAGCAAAGTGGTACAGCGGCCAGCCGTTATACGTGTGCTGGGTACGCCCATCTTCACGGGTGATGGTGCCAGCCCGTTCTGAGTCTAGGCCATCCAAGACCATAGGGTCTCCGTTCGTATGCAGCGGCGGCCATGCCGCTGCGCATCCTCCGGCGCAGTTGGATGCATTCCGTTCATCGTTGGTGAACAAATAGAGTGTCCGTCCTTCTCCATCCACAAGGAAAGAACCCAACGTCCCGTTAGTGCCTAGAGCAATAGTTGTTGGGCCAGTCATCATTGCTGATCCATCGTTTTCCATTGCCGGGGCTTCCATAGCCGCGGTAGGCTCCGGTGCAGCAGCAGGCTCAACGATTGCAGTTGGTGCTATTACTGCTGGTGTTGTTTGACTGGCCACTGGGGTATCGTCGCTTGAACAGGCTGCTACCAACACAAGCATGGCAACTCCTGCCATAAAGACGCTAGATAGTCTATTCACATCACTCTCCTAGATTGAATTTTGGGGAAACAGGCTATTTGGGCGCGTTGCAATAGCCGCATCCAATTGGTCAATACGTAGCTCTGAGGGATATGGATTTACCACAGGTGTTTACAAAGAAGGTATGGAGGAATAGGTTGCAGGACTACCAACACTCGCAATATTGCGTAAATCTTCTGTATGAGCGTTCTTGGATGCTGTCAGAATGATAGCCAGTCGATACCTAACCCTGCCTCGGCTTTTCCCTGTCTGCGCTGTCTAGCAAGATGGTGACAGGCCCGTCGTTCTGGATATCCACCAGCATGTGCTCAGCGAAGCGACCCGTTACCACGTTTTTGCATGACGCCTTGAATAGATCAACGGTGCTGTCATAGAGCGGCTTGGCTACCTCCGGCAGTGCTGCACTTGTGAAGCTGGGGCGACGACCCTTGCGAGTGTCTGCGTAAAGGGTGAACTGGCTAACCACCAAAAGTTCGCCATCGATGTCCAACAGCGAACGGTCAAAGCGTCCGGCATCGTCGGGGAAGACACGGAGGTTGAGAGTTTTGTCGACAAGGTAGCGGGCATTTTCAATGGAGTCGCCCTCGCTCACACCAAGGAGCACAACAAAACCAGTCGCAATGCTCCCAAGGGATTCGCCGTCAACGCTGACGGAAGCGGACGAGACTCGTTGGATTAACGCCCGCATGGGGGAGGGTTGCGCTACTTGTCTGAGGAAGCAGAATCTGCGGCGGGTGCAGCCGCAGGAGCTTCGTGCTCATGGGTGTGGCTGTGACCACCATGGCTGTGGGAATGCCCACCGTCGTCATGGCTGGCAGTGCCGCCATCGCTGGAGCTGCCGCTATCCCCGTCACTACCGCTTGAAGAAGATGAATCGCCAAGGGTGCTCTTCTTCTTGCCGTAATCGTTCACATACCAGCCGCTGCCCTTGAAGATGACGGGCACCAAGCTAATCTGCCGTTCAGCTATCTTGCCGCACTCCGGGCAATCTGTGACGGTCTCTGCATCGAAGCCCTGTTTGAGCTCAAATCGATGGTTACATTCTGTACATTGGTAATCGTACCTGGGCACGGTGCCCCCAATCTCGCCTAAAAATACGGGCCATATCTATACTCAGACTAGCGTTCAACCCCATTCATGTCAAGGTGAATCAGTCGCCACCAGATATAAAACCTCACCTCGGAGCAAGCCCTTACGCATGATATACTGTCGCCACAAATCCAGGCGTAACTACATGCAGGGGGTACTCCATGGCCAGCAAGACGCAGACAATTCCCATCACCGTTTGGTATGACTACATATGACCTTGGTGCTATATCGGCCTGGACAGGCTGACACGGCTCCAAGAGGAATACTCGATAGAGGTCGAGACCCACGCGTTCTTTCTCCGTCCTGACATCCAACCCGGCGGACGGGAACGACAACCCCGTGAGGGCGAGGGCTCCAACGGTGAACTGAACGAGCCGCTTCGGACACTGGCGGAAGAAGCTGGCCTCACCATGCGACGAAGCCCACACACGCCGTACACCGTCCCGGCGCTGGAAGCCACGGAGCACGCGAAGCAGAACGGGCTTGAGATACCATTCCATCATGCAGTCTATCGCGCCTATTGGGAGCGGGGAGAGGACATTGAGCAGCTATCCGTTCTTCAGGCAGCAGCCGTAGAGGTGGGACTGGATCCGGAGAAGCTTGCAGAGGCCTTGAGCCAGCAGACCCATACAGGCACGGTGCAGCAGCAGTACCAGGAAGCACAGGCCCATGGGATCAACGGCGTTCCGGCATTCACCATTGGCAAGTATCTTTTCACCGGTGCGCACCCGTATGAGTTCTTCAAACAAGTAATAGATAAGGTCATTGAAGAAAACGAAGCTGAGGATCAATAACCGCATCTCATCGACAAACACTTCGTCTAGCAGACATTGATTAAATTCATACTGCTCCTAACCTTGCCTCCAATTTCTCGTTATCATCCGTGACGAGGTCTTGGGGGCGGTTTGGTAACAGGAGCACTTCACTCTAACGAGAACACCCAGCCAATCTACGGAGGAAGTTCATGGGAGCATTGATCAACGGGTTGAGAACACTTCAAGCCTGGCAGGCCATAGCCATCGTGGTGCTGGGAGCGACGGGAGGGGGCGTCTACGCCTACACCCAAAGTGATTCATCTGATAGCGACTCCCTGGAGGACGGCCAACAGTTCGTTGAGGTACGCAAAGGCGATCTCATCAACCAGATCACCAGCAGTGGTAGCATCGTATTCCCCAACCGTGAAAACCTGTATTTCGGCTCCCAGGGAACAGTGGCTGAGGTATCTGTAGCGGAAGGAGACCTGGTGCGATCCGGCCAGGAACTAGCGCGGCTGGACGATGATACCGTTGCCCAACTGGAGAAAGACCTGGCTCAGGCGTTGGTAAACCTGCAGAAAGCCACAGATGCCCACGAGTTGGCTCAAGCATCGCAGACCCACCTTGAATTGGCTCAGGCGCAGGCTACAATCGCCTCCGCAGAACTGAAACTTGATAACTCCACCACAGCACTGACCACTATTCAAGACCCTGTATCTCTAGCAGTGTTGGAAGAATCACAAAGCCAGGAGTCAACAGCAAAGGCAGCCCTGGCAAGCGCTCAGAACGACCTTGCGTTCCAGCAAGTAGATCAAGCATCAAAGGTACAGGCTGCGACAGATGCTCTGTCCAAGTCAAAGGACGACTATCAGGCGACGATTAAAAATTTCCTGGGAATGTCACTGGCTGATGCGGAATACTCGATGACTCCTGACGAATTCCTCTCCTCCCATACGATAAACCTGGATTTCCTCTTCGCCCCCATTCAGCGCGATGATCCGATCAACGCCATCCTGGCCTTCTCTCCAGATCTGATTGAGGATCCCGACACCGATTGGAGTGAGTTCACTGTCTATACCTGGCTCACCCTTTTCCCGGGAAACATCTTCGGCACGTGCGCAACCATCACGTTGCGAGCACCGGATGTTTGCGCACGCTCTGAAATCGATAAGTCGTGGACGGCAATGGACAAGGCTCTGAGCACATGGGGTGCTACTGATGCCACCGCGGCCAAGACAATCTCCAATGCTCTGAAGGCAGTAGACTCAGCCACCGCGGCTTTGACGAACGCTGAAGAGAAGCTGCAGACAGCGCTTGAGGGTGCCAATCCCCTGGAAATCGTGGTGAAGCAGCGGGAGATGGAAGTGGCAGCCGCACAACTAGCAGAAGCCAACGAGAACCTGGCTGATGTGCTGGCCCCGCCGGACGAACTGACGGTGGCCCTGCGAGAGGCAGAGGTCAACGCTGCGGCAGCCGCGGTAGGTACAGCAGAACAGCGGTTAGACCTAACGGTGCTTCTAGCGCCCTTCAATGGCTTCATCGGCAGCGTCAACATCGAAGTCGGCCGTGCCGCAGGCGCAAACAACGCAGCCATCGTGGTTGTGGACCCCTCTGTTGCGGAGGTTGATGCTCGACTCGACGAGATTGACGTCCTAACGGTGCGGGTAGGCGCAGAAGCGCGCATTACGCTTGACGGCCTCTCCTTCGCGCAGCTACCAGGCGTAGTCACCAATGTCTCACAGATCGGCACCAACCAGCAGGGCGTGGTCACCTACCCGATACAGATAGAAGTGCAGACGCCCGGACGACTACAGTTGCGTGAGGGCCTGAGCGCCACCGCAAGCATCGTGCTTCAACAGGAATCCGATGTGCTTCTCATTCCCAGCACGTCCATCTCCGGCACCATTGAGCAGCCAACTGTACTGGTGAGCTTTGAAGGCACCCTCACTGAGCGCGAAGTCACGCTGGGTAGCAGCGATGGGTTCTGGACCATTGCCCTCACCGGCCTTGAAGAAGGCGACCTGGTGGTTTCCACAACCCAAGGCGGTGCTTCAAATCCGTTCTTCGGTAATGTGGCCAGGATCGGTGGCGGCCTTGGCGGTTTCGGCGGTGGCAACTTCACCGGCGGCCAGGGTAACCTCCGACGAGGCCAGGGTGGTGGCGCAGGCGGCGGCAGAACACCCCCTGCCCGATAACCATATTTCAAACGTTGTAGATTGAGAACGGTATCAATGATAGAAATACAGGACATCACAAAAGTGTTCCAGATGGGCAACGTTGAGGTTGCTGCCCTTAGAGGCGTCAGCCTCTCAGTCCAGCAGGGAGAAATGCTGGCGATCATGGGCCCATCCGGTTCCGGCAAGTCCACCATGATGAATATCCTGGGATGTTTGGATGTAGCAACCTCTGGCCAATACATGCTTGAGGGCGAGGATGTAGGCCGGTTGAACGACAACCAGCTCGCAGAGATCCGCCACAGCAAGATCGGTTTCGTTTTCCAGACGTACAACCTGCTGCCACGGGCCAGCGCGCTCAGCAATGTGGAGATGCCGTTGATGTACGGCAATGGCCGCAACAGGCGTGCGAGAGCCATGGAGGCCCTGGACAGGGTAGGATTGGCCAATAGGGCTAAGCATCACCCCGCTGAACTCTCGGGTGGCGAGCAACAGCGCGTCGGTATCGCGAGGGCCCTGGTGAAGAACCCATCGATCATGCTGGCCGACGAGCCTACCGGTAACCTGGACTCCACATCCAGCGATGAGATCATGGCTGTGTTTCAGCATCTCAACCGAGGCGAGGGTCTGACGGTGCTGATGGTGACCCATGAAATGGACATCGGACAGCACACCAATCGCATCGTGTCCTTCCGTGACGGGTTGGTAGTCAGCGACAAGCCAGTGGCAAACCCGTTGAACGCCGGCGAACACGTCATCCCAACAGGGGTTGACGCATGAACCCGCTAACAACGTTCCTCACGGCCATAGACGCCGTGAACTCCAACAAGCTCCGGTCAGGACTCACACTGCTGGGCATCATCATCGGCGTATCGGCGGTTATCACCTTGATGGCCATTGGTCGCGGAGCCCAGGAGTCGATCACCTCTCGCATCGAGTCCCTTGGCACCAACTTGCTCTTCATCCGCTCCGGAGCAACCAACCAGTTCGGGTTTGCAGGAGCACAGGGCAGCGCGGCCAACCTCACGTTGGAGGACTCCCAGGCGTTGATTGACCCAATTCTCGCCCCATCGGTGGGTTCTGTGGCCCCGGAGACCCAGCTCCAGGGTCAGCTGGTCTATGAGCGAGAGAACACCAACACTCGACTTATCGGCATAACCCCTGAGTATTTGCCCGTGCGCAGTTTTGAGGTGGAAGAGGGCCAGGCAATCACATCAACCCATGTGAACATGGCATCACAAGTCATCATCCTGGGGCCGGACGTGGTTGAAGACCTTTTTGGCCTCAGAGATCCCATTGGCCAGACAATCAAGGTGAGCGGACGCGCCTTTGAGGTCATCGGCGTGATGAAGAGCAAGGGTTCCGGAGGCTTTGGGAACCAGGACAACCAGGCCTACATCCCCATCACAACGGCCTACTATCGTTTGGGAGCCCAACGGACGGCCCAGGGCGAAATCAGTGTCCAGACCGTGAACGTCCAGGTGCTTAACGACGATGTGGCCGACGCTGCTGTCGATGAGATCAGCAACATCCTTCGATTGCGCCATCGCATCACCAACGAGGACGACTTCACGATTACCAGCCAGCAGGAGACGATTGAGACCCTGGAAGAGACGACCGAGACGTTTGTGGTCTTCCTTGGAGCAATCGCCAGCATATCGCTATTAGTAGGCGGTATCGGCGTCATGAACATCATGCTAGTGTCCGTGACGGAGCGAACTCGGGAGATTGGTATCCGGAAGGCGATGGGCGCCAAACGTCGCGATATCCTATCCCAGTTCCTGGTTGAAGCCGTCCTGTTGAGTCTGACGGGTGGCATCCTGGGTGTCGCGTTGGGCCTGGGTCTGACGGAGGTGTTGGACGGCGTCCAATTGGGCACCCAGACCTTCAACAC
>CAUZTE010000025.1:0-9923 GCA_963582565.1 Dehalococcoidia bacterium
CACGCTCTCCTTGAGCACGTTGCTACCATAGCTGGTCCTGAACTTCAGACGACCCAGCTGTTTGATCAGATCGGCGTGCAGTCCGCGCACACCTGCTTCAAATACTGCTTGCTCGCCAGCTTCCTTGAGGATCTTATCCATCTCCTGGCGGGCCTTTTCTACCATTTCCTCGACCCTGGCCGGGTGAATACGGCCATCAACGATCAATTTCGTCAATGCGATACGTGCGATTTCTCTACGTATCGGGTCGAAACACGAAAGCGTTACCGCTCCCGGAGTATCGTCAACAATTAAGTCCACACCGGTTGCTTGTTCAAGCGCCCGGATATTCCGTCCCTCACGACCAATGAGACGACCTTTCATCTCATCATTGGGCAATGGAACACTAGTGACAGTGGATTCAGCTACTACGTCAGCGGCAAGTCGTTCAATGGCCATAGTGACCAACATGCGAGCATTATCGTCAGACTCTTCTTTGTACTGTTGCTCTAGCTCCCAGTACTTACGGGTAAGTTCATGCTTCGCTTCGTCTTCGGCCTTCTTAAATATCTGATCTTGCGCTTCTGTGACCGTCAGTCCGGCTACTTCTGCTAGCTGGACTTCCTGCTGTTGTTTAAGCTGCTCCACTTCTGCCTGCGACGTCTCCAGCTCCCTATCCCTGTCTGCAACACTTTGTTCCCTATGCTCCAGGGTGCTGAACCGACGCTCTAAGTTCTCTTCCCGGTTGGCCATTCGCTTTTCCTGCTGCTGTACCTCGCCACGCCGCTCTTTCAACTCGCTCTCCGCCGTTGTGCGGAGTTGCAGCGTCTCTTCCTTTGCTCCTAGCAGGAGGTTCGCCTTCTGGCGCTCTGCATCTTCTACAACCTTAGCGGCTTGATCTTCAGAATCCTTTAGCCGCTTTCCCAAAAAAGAGTTCCGGGCCAAGAACGTCACCAATGCCCCTATTCCCAGGGCCGCAAGGACGGAAAGCAATAGAATCACAAACCAGATTATAGATGACATCTGGTCACCTCCCTTTCGTCCTAGCTTTTAAGGTAGCCCATATCTGTTGGGCTGCATCCATCTTACGCGTCAGAGCGAGAAAGTGTCAACGAAATGGGTTGGTTCAATCCCCCTTCGTTTGCCTGAATTCCGTAGCTGGGACTATGTTAAACTTTATCGATGTGGAGCCCTGGCATAAGGATGAGGTGAGGGATATGACTCAACCCGACGGATCTGACCAGAACGATAAGACGGTGACGCTAGAGGTGTACTCAAGTGAACCTCTGGCCAGAATGGCTGCTGGAAGGCTTGAGTTGGAAGGTATCCAATGCATGGTCAGGGCCGTGGGCGTAGGGCCGGGGGGTTGGGGGGTAGCCGCCACCGTCCCTCATGCGCTGGATACATGGGAAGATGATGCGGAGCTGGCGCGGGAAATCCTGGATATCGCACCTACAGAGGCCAAGGGACAACTGGTTGACCCAGAGGCCGCTCAAAGTCGCTTCCCTATAACGGTAATGTTGGTTCTGGCCGTAGTGGTTGTAGCAATCGTCATTCAAACGGCAGACGCGGTATTCAGTAGGATATTTGAATAGGGCTTCCATGATGAGAGGCCATCCTAAGGATGGCCTCTCATCATTTACAAACAAGTCCTTGTTACAAGTTGCTAGTACCCATCGTCACTATCCTCCGCAGAAGCAGTGGTCGTTGTCCCGCCAGAACCGCTACTCACACCGCTACTCACGTTTATCACTCCCTCCATCGGGAAGAACTCATGAGGTTGGCAGAAGAACCTGATTTGCGGTGCCTCGCCAAAGGTCAAAACCTCTGTGGTACCAGTCTCTCCAGCCAATAGTATGGAACACGTTGCTCTTTTCTATCTACATAAAAGGGCAGCGGCACCACTATGGTGCCGCTGCCTGTGATTCTCCTTTGGGACTAAAGCCGGGGATTGCTAATCATCCGACTCCTCGTCATCGTCGCCTTCGTCTTCGTTCTCGTCCTCAGGCTCCTCATCCAACTCCTCCGCCGGTTCCTGGTCCAGTTCTTCGTCCTGGTCCCCAAGGTCTTCAGCCCCCGCCGCCGCTTCTTCAATATCCATGGTCAACTGGGGTGAATCGTCCTCATCCTTTTCCGCCTTAGCGGCCTTGCCATTCTTACTGGCGACCTTGGGCTTGGCTCCCGCCTTTGGAGCGGTAGGTGGAGTCTCTGGCTCCCCAACAGAGGGTGTCAATATCGCCACAGACGTAATGTGATCGCCTTCAGCAGGTCGCATCACCCACACGCCTCGCGCGTACCTTCCTTGGGCACCCACCTCGCTCAGCCGTGTCCGGTGCACCTGGGCCTTTGCTGTGGCGATGATTAACTCCTCTGAGCCCTGGACCACTAGGGTCGCGGCGAGAGGTCCTGTCTTCTCATCCACCTTGAAGGCAATGACACCGGATCCGCCTCTGGCCTGCCTCCTGAACTTGTCCATGCGGGTCAGCTTACCGAAACCTTTCTCGCTGACGGCGAGAAGGCTGCCATCAGGGTCAACAACGTCCATTGAAATGGCACGGTCTTCAAACTTCAGACGGATGGCTCGCACGCCACCAGCCGTACGAGAACGAACACGCAACTGCTCCACCGGGAAGCAGACCGACATGCCGTTGCGGGTGACCACCATGATCTCATCACCGTCCTTGGCCGCTCGAGCAGAGATCAGGCGATCGTTATCGTCCAGGTTCATTGCGATGATGCCGTTGCTACGAATAGCCGCGAATCGCTCCAAGGGTACCCGCTTTATCTCTCCCCGCTCCGTTGCCAGTACCAGGAAACCTCCCTGGCGCAGATCAGAGAGGGCCACTATGGATGTGATCTTGTCACCCTCCGGCAACGTCGGGATGAGCACCCTGATGGGGGTGCCTCTCGTCGTACGGGAGGTATCTTCGTTGATGTGATAGCACTTGAATGAATAGACACGCCCAAGGTCAGTGAACAGCAGGATAGTGTCCTTGGTATCCGCAACCAGGGTGTGTTGAATGACATCGTCGTCCTTGGTGGTCCGCATGCCCAGCACACCCTTGCCACCACGATGTTGCAGCTTGTAGGTGTCCAGGCTGGTGCGTTTGGCGTACCCGTTCAAGCTCAGGGTAACCACCATGTCTGCGTGGGCAATTAGCTCGTCTCTGGTCAATCGTCGTGCTTCTTCTTCAACGATTTCCGTCCGGCGCTTGTCCCCGTACTTCTTGCGAAGCTCAGCATTATCTTCTTTGACGACCGCACGAACCTTGGCAGGGTCCGCCAGCAGTGCCTCGAGTTCTGCGATGGTCTTCATCAACTCGGCGTGCTCATCAAGCAGGCGCTGGTTGTCGAGGGCCGTCAATCGACGGAGCTGCATGTCCAGGATGGCCTGGGCCTGTATCTGTGTCAGGTCGAACGTCGTCATTAAGCCGTTTCGTGCGGTCTCAGCATCGTCAGATGCCCTGATGAGCGCGATGACGGCGTCCAGGTTATCGATGGCTTTCAGGAGTCCTTCGAGGATGTGATCCCGTTCGTTGGCCTTATCCAGGTCGTACTGGGCTCGTCGAGTGGTTACCTCAATGCGGAACTGGATGTAGTGGTGGAGGATGTCACGTACCGTCAGCACTTGAGGCTGGCCGTCCACAAGGGCCAGCATGTTCATGTTGTAAGACATTTGGAGGGGTGTCTGCTCGTAGAGGTTGCTTAGCACGTACACCGGGTCTGTGTGCGCGCGCAACTCCACTACGACTCGAAGGCCCTGGCGGTCAGACTCGTCTCGGACATCGGTGATGCCCTCAATTTTTTTGTCCCTGGCCAGTTGGGCAATCTTCTCCACCATAGTTGCTTTGTTCAGCTGATAAGGAATCTCTGTTATGACAATCTGGTGTCGATTCTCTGTCTTACCGAAGGGCTCGATAGTTGCTCTGCCACGCATGAGGATGCGCCCGGTTGGGCGCTCAATTTCATCGGTCCCATATGCCTCCTGGATTCTCTTACCGCCTTCCCCAGCCATGATGATGCCGGCCGTTGGGAAGTCCGGCCCTTTGATGAACCGCATCATGTCTTTAAGAGTGGCGTCAGGGTTATCAACCAGATGATCAATGGCATCGCACAACTCTCGCAGGTTGTGAGGCGGGATGTTGGTTGCCATGCCCACAGCGATACCTGAAGCGCCGTTAGCGAGCAGGAAAGGCAGCTTTGCAGGAAGTACCGTAGGTTCCTGGAGGGATTCATCAAAGTTCGCCGCAAAATCTACGGTGTTGCGGTCCATGTCCACGAGCATCTCTGTGGCTATGGCTGCCAGCCGTGCTTCCGTGTAACGCATGGCTGCCGGCGGGTCGTTGTCAATGGAGCCGAAGTTGCCCTGGCCATCCACCATGGGATAGCGCAAGGTGAAGTCCTGGGACATACGAACCTGGGCTTCATACACGGAGGAGTCACCGTGGGGATGGTACTTACCCAGAACCTCGCCAACCAGACGGGCGCTCTTCTTGTATGCCGTACCCGGCCTCATGGCCAGTTCTTCCATGGCGTACAGGATGCGACGCTGTACCGGCTTCAAACCGTCTCTCACGTCCGGCAAAGCACGCGAGACAATCACGCTCATGGCATATGCTAGATACGATTGACGAAGCTCATCATCAATGAGACGTGATTCGACCTTCCCGATATTTCCTGGACCGTCTGTACTCGTCGTCATAGCAACCTTCCTCTAGTGAACGCTCACGGGCATAGGGATATCTAGGTAGATGCAGGTATCAAATCCATAGAATGTAGGGATATTTGAGGTGCTTGCAATTCTATTTTGTGACTATCCAGGACGCCCATTATCGGCGCTCCATTCGATGCCCTCCCATGTTTCAGAGCGGGCTATTTCACGGTGAATTCCTCTTTATACGTCCAGGTTTTGGACGGTCTTGGCATATTCCATGATGAATTTTTTCCTCGGGGCGACTTCTGCGCCCATCAAACGGTCAAACTCGAAAGCGACCTTCTCCTTGGCGTCATCTACGTCTTCCATATCCACGCGAAGCAACGTCCGTTTCTCTGGATCCAGGGTCGTCTCCCAGAGCTGATCCGGGTTCATCTCACCCAGACCCTTGTAACGCTGGAGACTGACACCGCGCTTCCCTTCCATCTTCTTCATCTCTGATTCCATCTCTGCGTCAGAGTACACGTACTTGATGTTACGACCCTGACCGATACGGAACAGCGGCGGCTGAGCGATGTACAGAAACCCGCGGTCAATGAGTTGGGGCATGTTGTGGAAGAAGAAGTTCAACAGGAGCGTGCGGATGTGAGAACCGTCCACGTCCGCGTCTGTCATGATGATGACCCGGTGATAGCGAAGCTTCTTCTCATCAAAGTCCTCGCCAAACCCTGCTCCAAGAGCAGTGATGAGAATTCGGATTTCTTCGTGGGACAGCAGCTTTTCCAGTCGTGTCTTCTCCGCCTGGTAGGCCATCTTTGAGCCTTCGCCGTTTTCGGTATTAACGCTCTCCATGATCACCTTCTGGCGACCCTGGGGATACAACACCTTCTCAACATTGAGAATCTTTCCTTTGAGAGGCAGAATCGCCTGGTACTTTCGGTCACGGCCCATCTTGGCGGAGCCGCCTGCGGACTCACCCTCAACGATGAAGATCTCAGATAGTTCAGGATCCTTCTCTGAGCAGTCAGACAGCTTACCCGGAAGCCCTGAACCGTCCAGGGCATTCTTCCGGATGACCAACTCCCTGGCCTTGCGAGCCGCCTCACGGGCCTTTTGGGCCAAAGAGCAACGCTCAATGATGCGCCTGGCATCGGTGGGATGGTCTTCAAGGTAGATGGTCAGCGTCTCAGCAACGATGGACTCTACGATTGGCTTAATCTCTGCGTTGCCGAGTTTGCCCTTGGTCTGACCCTCAAACTGCGGGTCTATCATCTTGATGGACACCACGGATGTCAGGCCTTCACGGACATCCTCACCCGCAAAGTTGCCCTGGTCATCCTTGATGAGCTTCTGCTTGCGACTGTAGTCGTTCAGTGCCCTGGTCAACGCCGCCCGGAAACCGGTGACGTGAGTACCGCCCTCTACAGTGGCGATACAGTTGACGAAGGTCGGTGCCTCTTCGCGTACGTTTGTGGTGTACTGCAAAGCAACGCTCACCTGGGTGGTATCGACCTTCTTGTCGAGGGTGATGATGTCATGGAGGACTTCCCGTCCGTTATTCATCTCTGAAACCATTTCCGCGATACCGCCCTCAAAGCGGTACTTCTTGCGCTGGCCGCTCGCCTCGTCGGAGATGTCTATCTCCAAGCCGGGGTTCAGGTAGGCCATCTCTTTAAATCGCTGGGAAAGTGTTTCAAATTCAAATTCAGAAGTGTTGAAAATCGTGCTGTCGGGAAGGAATCCGATTTTGGTGCCATGCCCGGCGGATTTGCCAACCTCATAGATGGGCGCCCTTGCCCTGCCACGGTCAAAATCCTGATGATGCTTCTTACCATCGCGCTTGACCTCAACCCAGAGCCACTCGCTCAGGAAGTTCACTACCGATGCGCCTACGCCGTGTAAGCCGCCGGACACCTGGTAGCTTCCGCTTCCGAACTTACCCCCGGCGTGGAGGGTTGTGAACACCGTTTCCAGTGCGGACACTCCCGTGGCCTCATGGATCTCTACGGGGACGCCACGGCCGTCGTCTTCAATGACCACAGATCCATCAGCCATTACTGCCACAGTAATCTTGGTGCAGGAGCCTGCCATGGCCTCGTCAACCGCGTTGTCCACAATCTCGTAGACAAGGTGGTGCAGCCCGCGTTCGTCCGTGCTGCCGATATACATACCAGGGCGTAGGCGTACAGCCTCCTGGCCTTCAAGTACTTGGATGTCTTTTGCGCTGTAGCCGTGAGTGGTCATGGTCTCCTCTGAAGATAGCTCTGTCATCGTATCTACCCCACTGTGAGAGGCTTTCGCCCCGTCTTCAAAACGTTATCTCTGCGCGAGCTGGCGCTCGCGCGCGGCAACGCTATTAGAATCATACCACACAGACACGCCTTTTGTATGGGGAAACAGGGGGGTAAATCACTCAAAATGCGGGGGTGGTACCGGGTGCACCGCTGTTGCGGAGATGACATCGGCCGATTTCTCTTGAAAATCACCTGTTTATTATAGCAGGCATTACCCTTCATAAATAGGGTGTTCACCTATGAACATACCTCTTTGGTTACCGTCAGGGAGCTAGGGTGCAGGGCCTCCCTGCTAGCTCCGCCACAGAACGTCGCCAGACAGGTCCGTAGCGTGGTCGCGGCTCACAAACACGGCGTATTCCGCCTTCGATGCCCCAATGGTTGTATCTGAGCCGTGGCCGGGATAGACGTTAGTATCGTCAGGGAGCACAAACAATTTCTCCGTGATGCTTGCAATGACCTGTTTCAGGGCCTCAGGCGTCTGAGTCTTACCTGGACCACCGGGGAACAGCGTATCGCCCGAGAAAAGGTGCTTTCCAAGCAACAGGCAGACTCCACCAGGGGTGTGGCCGGGGGTGTGTATCAACTGCAAAGACAGATCACCTACTTGGACCGTTGCTCCATCCTCCAGGTTGAACTCGGCAACTATGGGCAGCAGTCGGTCAGCATCGTCCTTGTGCAGGCCAAAGGGTGCCGTCAGTCCAGCCCTGAACTCCGCATATCCTTCGATGTGGTCGCCATGTCCATGGGTGATGGCTAGCGACACCACCTCTGTGTCCGCTGCCTCCGCAAGGACAGCAGCAGCATCTAGCGGTGTATCGACGATAAGGGCTTTGTTGGTAGCCTTACATACAATGATGTAGGCGTTGTTGTCGTACGGACTTGCCACAGTCTTGTGGATACGGACTACATCGTCTTCAAAGTGGACTGGCATATGATTCTCCTTGGGTGCATCATCTGTGTTTCCGAATACGTGGCTAGTGTACTATGAACGGACGAAGGTTCGTCGACCCCGGCGCACCTTATACGTTAGACCCTTGGTACATGACAACATTACAGTGGCAAATCAACTAGGACTAAATCAGGACATGACGACCCAAAAGAAACCGATGATCGGTGTACCGGCGTCCAGCGAAGCAGAAGCGAGACTGTACCTTGAGGCTCTCACTCCCTGGGAGGCAGAGCCGCTGTTGCTCCTGCCGGGCGGCATATCGTCGAATGAGGCGCTGGATCGTATGGATGGGCTCCTGCTCATCGGTGGGGCTGACGTCCACCCACATCGCTACGGTCAGGAGCCTGACCCGACGGCGGGGTTGGAGCTTGACGAGCCGCGTGACGCCCTGGACATCGCGTTGCTGGAAGGTGCCCTGGCGCGAAACATGCCGGTAGTGGGCATCTGCCGTGGTATGCACGTATTGAACGTTGTGGCCGGGGGTACGCTGACTCAGCACCTCACGGGGCACAGGAACGAAGAGCCTGACGCAACCAGCAAGTCCATGCAGCATCGCATTTGGATTACACCGGGAAGCAAGCTGGCATCGGTAGTGGGAGCCGGCGGCCAGGTCCGGGTGAACAGCCTCCACCATCAAGGTCTGATGGAAGCCCAGCGCGCAGAGAAACTCATGACCACCGCTTATGGTGTGTCCGACGGGCTGGTGGAGGCCCTTGAGAGCCCCCACCACCGCTTTGTCATAGCCGTGCAATGCCACCCGGAATTGAAGGATGAACTACCAGAGCAGTTCCAACGACTCTTCGCTGCCCTGGTCTATCAGTCGGCGAACCCTGAAGGCTAAGCAGGACTCGACGGCGAGGAGACTAAAGAGGACTGGCCTCCGGCGGGGAGTAAAGTCCTGCCCCCCTGGCCCGCAGGCCAGTCCCAGACACATGCCCTGGCTAGCTCTGCTCAGGCTCAATCAACCCATAATCACCATCGCTTCGCCGGTACAACACATTGTAGATGCCCGTGTCCGTGTTCTGGAACAGGAAGAACGAGTGGTCCAACATCTCCATCTGGATTGCCGCTTCTTCCACGGACATCGGCTTCATCTCAAACCGCTTTGAGCGCACGACTTTGCCCATCGATGCGAACTCTTCATCTGCGTCTTCATCACCCTCATCGGGCTCGGGTGCTTCAATCTCACGGATGCTCTTCGCGTTGCCGCCGCGTTTGGCAGCCTCGCTCCTATAGAATGTGCTCTTGAACTGGGCCACTCTGCGATCCAGGGTGGTGGTCAGCGCATCGATCGCTACCTGCACAGAGGGTGCACGCTGCTGGCCTCGTAGCAACGTCCCATTGCAGCGTAGGGTTACTTCAACCACGAATCGATCCTGCTGCGACCTCGTCTTCTCCTCCGCTATCACCACATGGGCATCCACGGGGGACTTCAATTTGCTTTCTATTCGTTCCAGTTTCTTTGTCAGATATGCCTTGGTGGCGTCGGACAGCCGGGTGTTGCGGGCTTGAATCTGCATCTCCATGCATGAACCTCCTACACCGATGTTGGAAACAAGAAACGCCCCCATAAATATGAGGGCGTTAGCTTGCTTAGCTCCATAGCTCATTGTATGGCTGAATCATTCCGTCAACAAGCACTTGGGCCTGTACAAGGGGGTAGTCTTTTTCCTACCCCTTGCTCAAATCCATAAACCTGGCCAACGCTGACAGGACCAGGCTGTTCCGGATATCCCCTGATTGCACGGCCTGTCGCACTTCGTCTAGGGACATGGTGTCCACGACGATATCCTCGCCATCATCCTGCTCCAACTGGTGCGTCGCCTCAACGTCCTCCGCCAGCCAGTGATGGAGGAGAGTGTTGTACACCGCCGGATTCGGTTCCGACGCACCTAGATACCTCCATTTAATGGTTGTATACCCCGTCTCTTCTCTGAGCTCTCTCACTGCTGCGTCTTCGTGACTCTCACCAGGGTCAACGAGGCCGCCGGGGACCTCCATTGTGACTGCGCCTATGCCAAATCGATATTGACACACCATCACC
>CAUZTE010000026.1:0-9833 GCA_963582565.1 Dehalococcoidia bacterium
TGACCGCGAACGGCCAACAGATCGCACAGCTTGGCGAGGTCCACCCTACGGTGCTGGAACACTTCGATGTCCGGGCCGAAGGCGCAGTCTACTTCGAGATCGACCTGGCAGCGTTGCTTGCGGCTCTACCCGAAGTTGGACGTCGGTTCCGTGGCCCGTCCATCTACCCCGGCGCGCTGCGAGACCTGGCCCTCACGGTGCCGATAGACGTACCAGCCGCCAAGGTGCAGACGATCATTGAGCAGCACCCCCTCGTCGCACGGGCAACCCTGTTCGATGTGTACGTAGGCAAGCAGGTGGAAGATGGCGTCAGGTCGCTGGCGTACCGCGTGTTCCTGCAAGCCCAAGACCGCACGCTGACGGCGGAAGAGGTCACCAAGGCCATGGAGCGGACGCTGGCTCGACTCCAAAAAGAGCTTGGTGCCACTCAACGCCAGCAAGGCTGAGCCTTGGCAGGACGAGTCCTGCACCTACACAACCTGACGGGTACCGTGTCATTCTGAGCCTGATGGCTCAGAATTCGGGGTGGGCAAACTCTCGCAAAAGGAAGAATGTGGCATGGCTAGGAAGCGACCAACAATATTCACAGCGATTCTGGTTGTAACACTCGCCGTCATCATCGTATCCGCGGTCATTCTGGTCATAAACAGCTTCGAAGATGAACCACTCTGCCCGTTCCCACCTTGTATCGGTGCTAGCGACCAAGGATAACCGCGCAGGCCAGTCCCAAGCATAAATGCCCCCAAGTAACAAGAGAGCGGTACACTAGCGTCATGGCAGAACATCATCACCACAGCAACCATCGTGAGGACATGCTCAGCGTCGAGGCAGCGTTGGAGCGCATCCTCGGCTACGTATCGCCGCTGGAAGCAGTAGAGCAGCCCCTGCTGGATGCCCTTGGCCAGACCCTGGCAGAGGACGTCACCTCCCCCCTTGATCTACCGCCTATGGACAACTCGGCAATGGACGGCTTTGCTGTGCGTTTCGCCGATACCGTCGGCGCTTCAGCTACCGACCCGGTAGAGCTGCCCGTCATCGGCTACATCGCTGCAGGCACAATGCCTGACCGTGACCTGCAGCCCGGCACAGCCATTCGCATCATGACCGGCGCGCCCATACCCCCCGGTGCCGATGCCGTAGTGCCCTTTGAGGACACGGACGAGGTTCAGCGCAAAGCATCGGGCACACGCCTGGAGCGTATCGCCATCATGCAGGAGGTGTCGAGCGGCACAAACCTGCGACCGGCGGGCGAAGACCTTCGTAAGGGCGATACCGTCCTTCACAGCGGCGCCACTCTGCGTTCAGCCGAGATCGGTGTTCTGGCCTCAGTAGGCCGCGACCGCGCTCGAGTGCTGCGTCGACCCATCGTGGCGGTGCTGTCCACAGGCGATGAGCTGCTGCTGCCCGGCGAGGCGCCTGGCGGCGGCAAGATCTACGATTCCAACAGCTTTGGCATAGCCACAGCTATACAGCGATACGGCGGCATCCCTAAGATGCTTGGCATCGCTCGCGATAATCTGGAAGACACCACACGCAAGCTGGAAGAAGGGCTATCAGCTGACCTGCTCATCACCTCGGCAGGGGTATCCAAGGGCGATTACGACTTCGTCAAAGACGTCCTCATGCAGAGAGGGGCGATTGCTTTCTGGTCGGTGCGTATGCGACCTGCCCGCCCTCTGGCCTTCGGCACGCTCAACGCCCCTGACGGTAGACACGTACCCCACATCGGCCTACCGGGCAACCCGGTGAGCGCATTGGTGGCCTTCGAGCAGTTCTGTCGACCGGCCATCCTGAAGATGCTGGGTCGCACCAACTTCGCCAAACCCACCGTCCAAGCCGTCCTGCGCGATGCCATCCACAACTTCGATGGTCGCCGCGTCTACGCTCGAGCGATTGTCACCAAAGAAGACGGCGGCTACTACGCATCGCTGACGGGGCCGCAGGGCAGCAACATCCTCACATCCATGTCCAGAGCCAACGGACTCGCAATCTGCCCGGAGGACCTCACCGAGTTGCCTGCCGGAGCAACTGCTGAAGTTCAGATGCTGGACTGGCCTGAAGACACCGCCCTTTAATCCGCCATCGCAGGAGAACCGCCCTGACGTCACGGCCAAAGAGCGCGAAGTGCTGAAACTCCTGACCAGCGGCGCACCCACCAAGGAAATCGCAGCGAAATTGGTGGTGAGCGAGAACACGGTGAACTATCCATCTGAGGAACCTCTACCAGAAACTGGGCGTGAAGAACCGGACGCAGGCCATCAGGGCAAGTGAAGCGGCAGGGTGGCTGCAAGTCAACAAGAGTGAGCTAGCCGTCTAGCTGACTCCGTCTCGTGTAGAATAGTGATGAACAAAAGTTTACAGGGAGCATTCTTAGGAGTGTTCTCTGGTGCCAGCGTTCAAACATTACAATGATTACAACAGGTTTAAATATGAGCGAAACCCCTGAAGACACGTCTACTCCCGGGAAAACACCCTCTGTGGGCTGGGGCGCTATTGGTGAAGACCAACAGAAGCTGATTCTTGATCACTATCGCACCCCGCGTAACAACAGGTCTCTGGACAACCCAGACATCCAAGCCACCGAGGTCAATCCATTCTGCGGCGATGAAACGACCATCCAGGCCCATATCGGCGATGGCGTCCTGAAAGAAGTGGGTATCCACGGGGTTGGCTGCTCCATCTGCCAGGCCTCGCTCTCCATGCTGTCTGAGGCGATACATCACCTGACTCCGGCGGACGCAAAGACATTGTCTGCCACGTTCCAACGGATGATGCAGGGTGAAGTGCTGACTGCCGAAGAAACGAGCCAGCTCGGCGATCTAGCCAGCCTGGTCAGCGTGCGCAGCTATCCCATCCGGGTGAAATGCGCGTTGTTGGCATGGATTGCGCTGGATCAGTCGCTCAAAGACTACTAGCAGACCCCCGGGGCTACTCCTCCAACCAGACCCTCGACCAGAAGATGTATTCATAGTTGGCAAAGTTCACGTGCAGGTTCTTGACCCTCGGCCACCAACCCCACCCCTGAACCTGTGCCGCAGGCATGAACCGCACACCGTCCGCCAGCAGAGTCTCAGATACCTCTTTCGCCATGGAGCGACGTTTTACTCCGTCCAACTCGGCTCCCTGACCAAGTATCAGGCCGTCCAATGTCGAGTTGCTGTAGCCCGTCTTGCTCCATCGCCCGGCGCTATGCACAAGCCCGAATAGATAGCTGTTGGGGACGTTCACCGGAGGTGTTGGGCCTAGATGCGCCTGGAATTGCCCGTCGCGCCAGACCTGGGCGTTGTAGACGGTGGGATTCAGCGTCCGCAGCGTGACAGTAAACCCCACGGCCTCAAGCTGGTCACGCACGCCTTCTCCGTAACGAAGGTAGTTGTCCCCAAAGTCGGCGACAAGCAGTTCCAGGGTCTGCGTGGCGCCTTGAAGCAGCTGACGCGCCCGGGTGGGGTCGGCTAGGTGTTCTCGCAACGTGGCCTCACTCAACAGCCAGCTTGGGTCTATCGCCGGGGAGCCGCCGGACACGGTTGCAAGGCCGCGCCAGACCTCCTGGTTCAGCAGCCATGGATCGAGGGCCATGAACAGCGCCCGCCGCACATCAATGTCTTGCAGGGCAGGCGATTCCACGTTCAAGCCAAGCTCTATACCAGCGCCAGGTGGCGAATATCGGATCGTTCCCGCTTCCGGATTGCGTGACTGAAAGGCCAACCACTCATCCGGCTTCACTTCGTCAACGTCCAGGGTTTTCGTCAAGAAGGCAGCACGACGTGTAGCCTGGTCCGGCAGGACAAAGACGTTCAACCCGTCCAAGTAGGGGAATCCGCGCTCGAAGTAGTTAGGGTTGGCAGAGAACGCATACCGCGTCCCAGGAGATATCGTGTCTATGATCCACGGCCCGCTGCCGATGAACGGTCCATCGCTCAGGTCGTCCTGCGCCGCCAACTCCGCCGGAATCACCTTGGAGTGACCATCGGCCAGGGCCAGGAGGAAATCAGCGTCCGGCGATTTCAACGTGAACACCACGTCGTCGCCATCAGCGTCCATCGACTCGATGTTCTGCAGCAAGGCGGCGTTGGGCCAGCCCGGCGTACGCTGTCGCTCAAAGCTCGCAACCACATCGGCTGTGGTCACGTCACGCCCGTTCACCGGCGCTATGGCCTGCCACCTCACATCTTCTCGCAGCGTGACGCGGAGCCTCGTTGCACTCTCCCATTCCCACGATTCACACAGGTCGCACTCAACCGCCAGGCTCGGAGTCTGAACGTCGGGCCCGGTGGTGAATCGCAGCAACCGACTGTACACAATGCCCGGGCCGAAAGCCGCCAGGGTCGGCGAGAACTCTCGATGCACGTCCAGGTCGTCCACCACGGTGCGTGCTGCGATGTTCAGCACCCCGCCTCGACGCGCTTTGGGGTCAGACGTGGCGATTGGCGCTGGCGGCAGCATGATAGGAAGCGGTACCGATGTAGACGAGGCAAGCGGCACCGACGTTGGGGTCGGCAGAACCACCAACTCGGGCTCGGGCGAGCCACAAGCGATGGCCAAAACGCTTATCGCTATGAGGAGGAGCA
Source organism: Dehalococcoidia bacterium (assembly GCA_963582565.1). Classification (GTDB taxonomy): domain Bacteria; phylum Chloroflexota; class Dehalococcoidia; order Lucifugimonadales; family UBA1127; genus UBA1127. Next base: position 4,569 of record CAUZTE010000026.1, read on the forward strand.
GGGTCTTGGCAATCAAGGATTCGGTCTCCTGAAGTACGTCTGTATAGTTACCGCCTAAGCGTACCCCAAGCACCGGATATAGAATAGACTACGCAGACGAGATTACTTTGGAGTCAACAATGCTGGTAGATTCCCATTGCCACCTGGACGACTTTCCGGACGGTGAGTTGGACGGCGTGTTGAGTCGCGCCCAGGCGGCAGGTGTGGGTGCAATCGTGCTGGCGGGTACCACCCTGGCGTCGTCCGAGGCCTGCGTGGCTCTATCCAAGACCCACCCAATCCTGTTGGCAGGGGTTGGCATCCACCCCATGGACATCACCGACCCCATCGATGATGCCATGTACGGGCAGCTTCGGGATGCAGCAACCTCCACACCACGCGTAGTGGCGATCAGCGAGACCGGCCTCGATTTCGATAAAGGTGCGCCTGACCTTGCAATGCAGTACCAGGCGTTCCGAGAGCAGATTCGACTTGCCGTTGAGTTATACTTGCCTGTGATCTTCCACTCCCGTGAGATTCCTGGCCAACCTGAACTCCACAACGAGGTTCTCAAGGTGCTTCGACAGGAACAAGGATGGCAGGTCGGCGGTGCCATGCACTACTTCCAGGGCGACGCCAGAGATGCCAAGGTCTGCATGGAGCTTGGCATGTACATCTCCCTGGCCAAACCACTGCTCAGGCAGCCGGCGCTGCAGGAAATAGCCGCATCGCTGCCAATGGAGAACATCGTGCTGGAGACAGACACCTACCCTCAGCCCTTCAAGGGCAAGCGAGAGAACTGGACGGAGCCCAAGGACGTGCGGTACGTGGCTGAGAAGCTGGCAGAGTTGAAGGGCATCACAGTTGAGGAAGTAGAAGAAGTCACCACGGCCAACTTCATTACCATGTGCACCCGGCCCGGAGCGCCAGGCCGGTCAGACGTCCTCGATGGTGTGCTGCTGCACGATTTCCAGAAGCCCTAGATATGTGTCGCTGCGGCGACGGGACTAAAGGCGTATTGCCTCCGACGGAGACTTAAGACCCGTTCTGCCTGTTAACAACACCGACTCCTCTGGCCCGCAGGCCAGTCCCCAGCATACGCGCTCCGGCGGGGACTAAAGCCTCCAATACATACACACCTAAAGCTCGTCGAAGCCGCCAAGCACTTCCGTCTGCACGTCCACCACCTCGGCTCGACCGACAATCTCGCTTTCGATGAACCTGACGGCGCTATCAACCGTCTCCTGGGCGTGGGCTGCTGCGGTGTTGATGCATGAAAGGCCAAGAACCGCCTGTTGAAAGTCGTCCTGGGCCTCTACTTCAGCGGTCGACACGTTGTATCGAGCTCGCAGTCGGGTCAATAAGGACTGGATGACGCCACGCTTCTCTTTAAGCGAGTGCGTATCGAGGAGGGAGAGCGTGACCACGCAGACTGCAACGTTCATCGAACGCCCAGAGCCCTGTGGCGGTTACTTGGTTTGAGCGACGGCAAAGCAGTCCTTGCAGTAGACCTGAACGCCCGGCTTCGGCTCAAAGGGGAGTTCGGTGTTGTCACCGCACTCGGCGCACACTGCCGCGTACATCTGCTGCGCGTATTCGCCGACACCAGCCCTCGTCCTTCGTCGAGTGGCACGACATGAGGGGCATCGCACAGGGTCGTTGACCAGACCCCGCTCTTGGAAGAACTCCTGCTCACCACTGGAGAACACAAACTCCGAACCACAGCCTCGACACTCCAGAGTCCTGTCTTCAAACGCCATAAGCACCTCCACTGAGACCTTCCCGCTTGCCTGCTGTAGAGGGTGTAGGGCCAGTCTAGGGTAATTGCGCGGGATTATAACAGCGCAGAGGGGCACAAATCGGCACAAATCGAGGGGGGTTTCGAGGGGTTTCGAAGCCTTTACTGGTCGATGAGTTCCTGCGTGACCTCACGGAGCTTGTCGCCTGTGATGGCCCCGGTCCACGTCCGCATAATGGCGCCGTTCCGGTGGATCCAGACCGTTGTGGGCATGCCCAGCACCTTGTAGTCCCGAACGATGTCAGCACTGGTGGTCAGGCCAGTCGGGTACGTCAGGTCGATGGTATCCAGGAATTCGATGGCCTGCTCGCGGTCGCCGAGGCCGGTAAAGGGTCCAACATCCACGCCCAACACAATGGCGTCGCTGCCAATGGTCTGCAGCTCCTCCCAGAGTTCCTGGAAGTCTGGCATCTCAGCGCGACAGGGTGGGCAGAGGGGTGCCCAGAAGTTCACGATGACAGGTCTACCCTCGAGTCCTGACAAGGTGACCTCGTTGGCACCGTCAAGGAACTCCGCTCCGTTGTAGAGCGACAAAGTGAAGTCCGTGGCCAACGGGCCGACCGGTGCAGGCGCAGCAGCGGTGGTTGAATCGCTTGAGCATGCCGCCAGAATCCCAACCAACAACACCGCAATGCCGAGAACCGTACGTTTCCGTGTAGCCAACATACTTCCCTCATTAACTAGTTCACAATCTTAGATGCAACATCTGCGCTGAACGGATGCCACGCAATCTCTACTACGGATGCAGCAAGCCGATAGACTCTTCTGTGCCCTTGTCGTGGTAGGTCGTTTCATTCTACTACGTGCCCTGCGCCAAAAGAGGAAGGGCCCCATAGCGGGGCCCTTCCTTGACTTATCTACTGTGCGGTTACGAGAAGTCTAGTACGACCCGCCAGGCATGCATAAGCCCTGGCCAGCCCCTATCGTCACCGTTCTGGAAGAACACTCCCTGCCAGCATCAAAGGAACTTCCGCCGCCGTCAGAAACGCTGTCCACAATCACCGTGTACTCCGTCCCTTCCAGTTGCGTCCTAAGGCCGAAGGATATCTGGCCGTTCGCGTTCACGATCTGCGTGTAGCTGAACGAGTTGCCGACCCTGGTTATCCTGCCCGTCACCGTAGCACCTTCAGGTGCAAGGCTCTCGTCTGCTGCCCGTACCGTGATTGTCGCAGCAAGTCGATACCAGGGACCCTTCTTCGGTGCCGCCGAGCTAATGTCAGAGGAATGGTAGACAGCACCATCGCCTGGTACCGGAGTGGGCGTGGGTTCAGGCGCCGGAGTAGGCGTCGGAGGTGGTGGCCCACCAGGGAGGTCGTCTCCCAACGCAGTACCAAGCACTGCGTTCTCAGCAACGCACCAGGCCGTTGCCCTGCTGCGTTGCCGATAGGCCGATGTCCTCTGCCGTGCTGCTCAACTTCGCCCGTACAGCGGCCGCGTCCGTCACGCCGGAAGCGATGACCAAAGCCGCCACGCCCGCCACCTGTGGTGAAGAGAATGACGTTCCGTTGATATGGACGTACGTGCCGTCTTTGTATGTTGTGTAGATGTTTGAACCGGAGCCAATAAGTTCCACTTCAGAACCGACACCGCTGAATGAAGACAGACTGTCGTTAATAGCAGCAGAGGATACGGCAATGACGTTCGGGTTCGCTGCAGGGTAACCGACGCTCCCGCCGCTGCTGTTCCCAGCCGATGCCACCAGCACAATGCCGGCGGCTGCTGCTGCTTGCAGTGCAGCATTTTCAGCGCTGGACTCGCCGCCACCGAAGCTCATGTTGATTACTTGAGCATTAAGAATTATCGCTAGCTCAATGCCGTCAACGATGTCACTAAGCTTGAGCCGTGATGTCTTGGAGACTTGGATTGCGATGATGTCCGCATCAGGAGCGACGCCTACCACACCGCCGTTGCCGCGGACGGCCGCAATGACACCTGCTGTTGCAGTGCCGTGTCCATTGGTATCCGCAGCGCCTAATTTAGGATTGGAGGCGTCTGATTTGCGGCCAGCCACGGACCACGCTTCAATGACATTGGCTGCCAGGTCAGGGTGGCTCGCATCGATGCCGGTATCCAGGTCTGCAACACGAACACCTGCGCCGGTGTTGCCACCAACGGCATCCCAGACCGCTTCAGCGTCAATTCGGTTGGTGCCCCATTGGAGTTCGCCCACTGATGAGTCGTTATAAAGTTCCTTGTAGCCATCTACCTCAACGTAAGCAACATTGGGGTTGGCCTGAAGGCCCTTGATGGCTGTTGCAGGGACGGTTGCGGACATGGCGGGAATGATGCTGAACGTCCCGTTGACCGCGCCGCCTACCCCATCGATAAGGGCGCGCTCGGACGCTCCGGGAGCGCTGTTGAAGCCAACAATTACGTCCGTGTTAGCTGGCTTGCCCTGGCCGCTGTGATGCTGATGGCACGTGGGCAATTACGTATGTATTACGTGGACGCCCGGTGCCCACAGTACCTAACGATTCTACCCCCGCCGTAGTTAGCTCTGTCAACGTTTCCGGGTGAACGTTAATACCTGCGTATCGTACCCTTGATACACTCAATACGCCTCACCTTTCGGCTCAGATTCATGATACCCCCGGGTCACCTGCCTACTTGCTTCGAGCCTTTATTCGATGCGATGCATCCAATGCAATTGAAACCTATAGCTCCAAGGCAGATAATAGCTATGTTGAATCGTCGTTGAACGGAGTGAAGAACCAATGGCTGAGAAGCAACCCAGCATCGCCTATAGCATCACTGTCCGGGCTGAATACCCCAACCGCGTTGGAATGCTCGGCGAGATTACCTCGGCCATCGGCACCGCCGGCGGAGACATCGGCGCTATAGACACCGTTTCGTCGAGTCGACGTGGCATGATACGTGACATCACCATCAACACGAGAGACTCCACCCACGGGGAGGAGATCGTCAAACAGCTCAAGGCGGTACCAGAGATCCGTGTGATGAGCGTGTCTGACCCCATCTTCCTCAGGCACTTGGGCGGCAAGATTGAGGTGGCGAGCAAGACGCCGGTCAAAACACGTAACGATATGTCTATCGTGTATACACCGGGTGTCGGGCGCGTCACTACAGCCATCCACGATGACCCCAGCGCCGTCTGGACGCTGACCGGCAAGGGCAACAGTGTTGCCATCGTCACGGACGGCTCGGCGGTTCTGGGCCTGGGGAACATGGGCCCCGCCGCAGCGCTTCCGGTCATGGAAGGTAAGTCGGTGTTGTTCAAAGAGATGGCCGGTGTTGACGCCTGGCCTATCTGCCTGGACACGAACGACCCTGATGAGATAATTCAGACGGTGAAGAACATCTCCGTGGGCTTTGGCGGCATCAACCTGGAGGACATCTCCGCCCCACGATGCTTCTACATTGAACAACGACTCAAGGACGAATTGGACATCCCTGTCTTTCACGATGACCAGCACGGCACGGCAGTGGTACTGCTGGCCGCTTTAATCAACGCCCTCAAGATCACGGGA
>CAUZTE010000027.1:0-9721 GCA_963582565.1 Dehalococcoidia bacterium
GACTGCTACATCACACCAGGTCCCGACGTCCCTCCCCCATATCGATGCGCCACAGCGTCCCATGGGCGTGGTGGTCGTGCGTGTGGAGACCGATGCTGGCATAACCGGCTTCGGCATGGCGCCCGGCAACCGCCTGCGAAACCCCATCAGGGAACTCATCAATACCGATCTTGCCGAGACATTGAAGGGTCAGAACCCTCTGGATACGGAGCGACTGTGGAAGCAGCTTTATGCGGGGTTCAGTCGATTCGGAGCGGCGGGACTGGTCAGCACCAGCATCAGCGCCGTGGACATCGCTCTGTGGGACATCAAGGGCAAGGCATACGGCCAGCCCGTCCACCGGCTCCTGGGCGGTGCAAGCGATTTCGCACCTGCCTACGCAACCTTCGGGTTCTTCGACTACGATCGCGAGGGCTTGGCTTCGATGGCCAAGGAGCTTGTCGGTCAGGGCTTCGACGCGATGAAGATGGTGGTTGGGTCAGGAAACGCTCTGGACTTGGATGAGGACGTGCGTCGCATACGCGGGGTGCGCGATGCTGTTGGGCCTAACGTGCGACTGATGATTGATGCCAACCTGCTGTTCGATTACCGGCGCGCTTTGGCTCTGGCCAAACGGGTTGAGGAGCTCAACCTCACCTGGTTCGAGGAGCCGGTGGTGGCCAACGATGTGAACCTCCTGCGCGACCTGCGCCGGGCCACCTCGATACCCCTCGCGGCGGGTCAGTTCGAGGGCACCAAGACGCGTCATCGCGAACTTGTTCAGCAGGGCGCAGTGGATTTCCTACATGCAAACGTCTTTTACGTCGGCGGCTACACTGAGGCGTTGAAAGTGGCTCACCTGGCGCAGATTTACAACCTTCCCTACGCCAGCGCCGGCGGATGGCCTCACCACAACATGCAGCTTATCGCGGGCATCGGCGGCTGGGGTGTCGAGGTGCATATGAGCACGTGGGTTGCTGGCGAGACGATATTCAAGGACGCGCCACAGCCCCTCGACGGTAAAATCGCCATGCCTGACACTCCAGGGGTTGGGCTGACATTCAACGAAGATGCCCTTAAAGAATTCTTAGAGGCGTAACCAGGGCTAGCCCTGGACCCAGGTTCCCTGCGGGTAAACCTGTATTATTAGCATTTTGAAGGACACATAAGCCTACAGCCCGAAGTACCAGATGAACGGAGACAGAAATGACGACAGCTACCAAGAAGGCAAATAGCAGAACCCTCTACCAACTTCGGTACGAGACCCCTCTGGGTACGTACATCCTCGTCAGCTCTGATGCTGGCCTGGCCTGCGTGAAGCCTGAGGATCAGGGCTTCCCAGACCTTGGACGTTGGGTGAAAGAGTCGGGGTCGTTTGAAGAGGGTGGTGTGCACAACGCCGAGACCGCTCGACAGCTGGACGCCTACTTCGCCGGTGAACTCAAGGACTTTGATATCCCTCTGGATATGATTGGCACCGACTTTCAAAAGATTGTGTGGAAGCAGTTGACGGCCATACCCTACGGCGAAACATGGTCGTATGGAGAGATGGCGGCTGCTATCGGCAAGCCGACGGCCAGTCGAGCGGTGGGCCATGCCAACGGCCAAAACCCCATTTCCATCATCGTGCCGTGCCACAGGGTCATCGGCTCAAGCGGCAAGTTGGTAGGATACGGCGGCGGGTTGGATCGCAAGCGGGCGCTGTTGGCATTGGAGTCTCCGGGGCAGCAGCAACCCCTGCTTTAGCTGGGCAACTGCGCTCCAAGGAAGTCGGCGTGGCCGCTCAAGAACGCTTTGCCATCGCTGGCCTTGCGCCCCTCGAGTTGTAGCTCCACGATACCCAGCAGCCCATCACCCGTCACGATGCCGAGAGACGCTGCGTCATGCTCGTGTATGGTAACCACCTTCCCAGGCGTCACGCCGGTCAGGTCTCCGGGGTTAGCAACGTCCGCAGACAACGGAAGTGCTTTCAACACCTTGATGGTCTTGCCCTTCCAGCGGGTGTAGGCACCTGGCCACGGGTGGAGTGCCCGGATCTGATCGTCGAGTTGCTTGGCCGTTCGACTGAAGTCCAACTCCCCATCGGATTTCTCCAGGCGTCGACTGTATGTGGCTAGATTATCATCCTGCGGCGCGGCCTTTAGTCCCCCATTAACCCACGCGGGCAGCGTGCGCGATATCAACTCTGCTCCACGCTCAAACATCCGTATCGTCAGCGACTCCGAGGTGTCGTCGGACAGCACCGGATACTCTTCCTGGGCCACAATCGGTCCTGTATCCATGCCCTCATCCAGCAGCATGATGGTCACGCCCGTCACCGTGTCGCCTTGCAGCATTGCCTCCGCGATGGGCGATGAACCACGGTACTTCGGCAGCAGCGACGGGTGGACGTTGAGGCACCCGTGGGTGGGGACCGCCAGGATTTCCGGCGTCAGGATGCGCCCGTACGATGCAACTACCATCACGTCAGGCTTGAGCGCTGCGAACTGAGCCACCACTTCCGGCGGTTTGAGCGATGCCGGTTGCAGCACGGACACCCCGTGTTCGCGGGCCCAAACGGCCGTTGCAGGCGATTCCACAGCGCGGCCTCTCCCCGCAGGTTTATCAGGTCGTGTGATCACTGCCGCAAGGTCATGACCGGCGTCAAAAAGGCTTGACAACACCGGCACCGAGTACCCCGGCGTTCCGAGGAAAATTATGCGCATGGTACCATCCACGAAAAATGATTTTTAGCCCGTAACGGTGCGGTGCTCATGGGTGCGAGGCGGGATGTGAGCAACAAATATCGCTATAGGCCATATAGTGGGGAATACCCCTATTAAACTAGTTCCTAGATATGATAAAGCTCATATTAAAGCGTATTTAACTAAATCCGTATGTAATAAACCCCGATTAAATAACAAGAAAAAATGTTCCATTTGCAATCAGAACACTCTGGCTCCTATGAGTAGAACACCAAAAATCGAGCGAAATTGGGGAAAATCGGCGAATATTGCTCTTGCGCCAAGTTTCTCCCCCTGATAGCTTTGCTCTTGACCCCTGGAGACCCCCTCCCATTTGTTGTGGGCGTTGGTCATTCAGAGCTTAACACCAACACTACTGGGAGGGCGATTTCCGTGAGTGACCTACACCCCCGACAGCTCTGGGAAGCAGCCCTAGGCGACCTCCAGGTCCAAGTTGCCAGACCTAGTTTTGATACGTTCCTTCAGAATACCATTGGCGTTTCTCTGGAAAACGATTGCCTGGTGATAGACGCCAACAGCTCCTTTGCCGCAGAGTATCTTGAAAAGCGCCTGCGTAGCGTTGTCCAGACCGCGGTAGAGCGTGTTGCCCACTCCCCGTTGGATGTACGGTTCCAGGTTGCCCAAAGCTCAAATGTTGCAACTGCCCCTGAAGTCATTGAGTCGCAGCCCGCACAGAACATCGTCTCAGATCCTCCCATCAGGCATCGCGTCGCCGATGATACGCATGCGCTCCCGCTGGACCCACGTTACTTGTTCAGCCAGTTCACGGTGGGGCGTTCCAATGAGCTTGCGATGGCAGCCGCCACAGCCGCGGCGGAGCGACCAGGTGAGAAGTACAACCCGGTGTTCCTCTACTCGCCATCAGGCTTGGGCAAGACCCATCTCTTGCACGCCATCGGGCATCGCATACGTGAGCGCGGCCTGACTGCGCTGTACGTCAGTAGTGACCAGTTCATCACAGAGTTCGTCAGATCCATCAGAGAGGGACGCGCCTCCGAGTTCCGCGAGAAGTATCGCAGTCCTGACGTGCTCCTGATGGACGATATCCAGTTCCTGAGCGGTAAGGAACAAACGCAGGAAGGCCTGTTCCACATCTTCAATGAGCTGCATCACTCGGGTCGACAGGTCGTCATCGCCAGCGATAGGCCGCCTTCAGCGCTGAGCCCGTTGGACGAGCGACTTCGCTCTCGGTTCGAGTGGGGGTTGATAGCAGACATCCAGCCGCCGGATCTTGAGACCCGGTTGGCGATACTCCGTGCGAAGGTCGATGCCCTCGATACCAACATCCCACTCGATGTTTTGGAGTTCTTGGGCCAGAGGAATTGCCGGAGCATCCGTGAGTTGGAAGGGAATCTCAATAGGGTTGCTGCCTACGCAGACCTGACGGGTAAGCCGGTGACCATGGCCCTTGGTGAGCAGGCGCTTGGCGGGCTGCAAGGTGCACCGGAAGCCGCTCCTCGGACACCGGAGTCGGTCATGGAACAGGTTGCGCTCCACTATCGCACCACACCTGCGGCCATGAAGGGTCCCAAGCGTGAACGCTCCATTTCCCGTGCTCGCCACACCGCCATGTACCTGATGCGTGAGGACATGGGTCTGTCCCTCATTGAGATTGGCCGATCCTTTGGCAATCGCGACCACAGCACGGTCTTTCAGGCTTGCAGCAAAGTAGGAACGCAGATAGGGAGCGATACCACCCTCCAGCGCGATGTCGAAGCGATCCGAGAGAAGATCAATCGCGGCTAAGCTCTATCAGCTTCATCCGACCTGAATCTTGCTTTCATCCCAGCCCTCGTTTGGTAATCGTCAGGCATATAGGTCCAGGGCTTAGCCCTGGGTTGCACCCTGGTTACCCCTCAAGTACAGTAATCGCGGCCCGTTGCCATGTGTGCAATTCGCGTGTGTTGCGGTGCCGACCCACCCTATTTACACGCGGAGGACACATATGATTGGTACAAACACACTTAAAGCAAAATTACGGAAGGGCGAGGGCGTTGTCGGCGCATTCAACTCGCTGCCCTCCCCGGACGCCGTTGAGATTCTGGCTTTCATGGGCATGGACTTCGTCATCATCGATGCGGAGCACGGCGTTGCAACTCTGGAGTCCTGCGAACACCAGGTCCGTGCCGCCGAGGCCGTAGGCATCTCTACCATGATGCGCATCGCGCTGAACATGCCACAGAACATCCTGCGTCACCTGGACACCGGCGTCATGGGTGCACAGATTCCCCAGGTGGACACCGCTGAAGAAGCACGTGCCGTGGTGGATGCCGTCCGGTACCCGCCCCAGGGCAAACGCGGCTTGGCTGGCGTCCGTGCAGCCGGGTACGGCGTGGCGACGCCTCTGGGCGACTACGTTAAAAAAGCAAATGAGGAGCTGATCCTCTGCGTACAGATCGAGACCACAAAGGCTATCGAGAACGCCGCTGAGATCCTCGCGGTGGATGGTGTCGACCTGGTATTCCTGGGCCCCACGGACATCTCATCGTCCATGGGCTATCCGGGCCAGCCGACCCACCCTGAGGTCATGGAAGCAATTGAGCACGTGGGCAAAGCAGCCGTTTCTGCAGGCAAGTGGGCGGGAACCATCGCCCGAAATGCTGACGCCTACGAGCACTGGCGCAACGTTGGCTATCAGTACCTCTGCACCGGCGTTGCCAACCTGCTGGCGGAAGGAGCCAAGCAATTCCTGGACAGCTGCCGGGAGCGGGAAAAGGCCGGCGCATAGCCCCGATGAGTCGGGGCACCCGTATCCCTGTCGGTTACCGATGGGGCACGGCACGGTAAGCAGAATTAGAACCAAAAAGGACAGAAGAAATGAAGGTAGGATTTGTTGGGCTGGGGCTGATGGGCGCTCCCATGAGTCGTAACCTGTTGAAGGCAGGACACACGGTCAAAGCATGGAACCGCACCAAGTCAAAGGTTGACGCTTTCGTGGCCGATGGTGGCGAGGCTGCAACTTCACCCCAGGATGCCGCCGAGGGCGCTGACGTTGTCATCACTATGGTTACAGACTCCCCTGACGTGCAGGCCGTTGTGCTTGGCGAAGGCGGAGTCGTCCACGGGTTGAGCAGCGGGACTGTGCTGATCGATATGAGCACCATATCGCCTGAGATCACTCGGGAGATCGGTGCAACACTTGGTGAGCATGGCGTCCAGATGCTCGATGCCCCTGTCAGCGGTGGCGTGCTCGGTGCGCAAAACGCTGCGTTGTCCATCATGGTTGGTGGCCCCACAGACGCCTTTGAGCGCGTCACGCCTTTGTTCGAAGCCATGGGCCAGCGCATCACCTATTGCGGCGGGCCGGGCATGGGTCAGGTGACCAAACTCGTGAACCAGGTCATCGTCGCTGGAACCATGGCGGCTGTCTCGGAGGGGCTGCTCTTCGGCGCAGCTGCAGGCGTCGATCTCGATGCTGCATTCAAGGCCGTCTCCGGCGGCGCAGCGAACTCATGGCAGTTGGAGAACCTGGGAGCCAAGTTGTTGAAGAACGACTTCGCACCTGGGTTCATGGTGAAGCTCCAGCAGAAGGACTTGCGACTCGTGTTGGACTCTGCCAAAGAGATGAACCTTCCTATGTTCACCACGCCCATTGTTCACAACGTGTATCGCGCTGTAGAGGGTCAGGGCCACAGCGATGAAGGCACTCAGGCGTACATCAAAGCCCTTGAAGCCCTGGCCGGCGTTGAAGCCCGCTCAGACAAGTCCTAGGGGGCTGGCTGTGAAGCTCCGGTTTGGCAACAACATTCCCGGCCCCATTGAAGAAGTCTATGAGTACGTGACCGGCGTGGGGCCCGATGGCCCTCTCGATCTCGTGGTCTTCGCTCAGAAGTACGGTGAGGTGTTGGAGCAGCGCGACGATGCATTCCTGACCAGAGTCCAGGATGGCGACGATGAAGTCATCTGGCGTTCCCTCTTCGATTACCCCTACCGTCGCTTGATGATGGTCGACTCGTCGTCGGCTGACCGCGAAGACATCTTTGAAGAGGTCAAGGGCGGCACCAAGTGGACGGTCATTGTCCACTCCAAGAAGGGTGGCTTTCCGGGCCTGATGCAGTGGTTCTACTTTCAGGTCATCGGGAAATTTAGAATCGGTGTACCGGTTCTCTCTCCCGCTGCCTTCCATTTCCGCCGAAAGGCCAGAGAGGCAGAAAGAGAAGCCGCTGACCAGCCACTGGAGAACCCTGACACTGAAGACTAGCCCAGCAGCACGTTATCGATAAGCCGCGTTGTGCCGATGCTCACCGCCATCGAAACCAAGGCTGGTGTATCGATGCTCGTTAGCTCTTCCAACGTCTTTGCATCTGCCACGCTGACGTAGTCGATGTTCGCCAGACTCTCGCCCGAAATGCACTCCCGCATTGCTGTACGCACAATGTCGGCATCCCGCTGACCTCGCAGCGCAAGCTCCTGGGCCAGGCACAACGCGCGATACAACACCGGCGCTGCCTGTCGTTCAGCGAAGTCGAGTTTGGCGTTCCGACTCGACAACGCTAGGCCGTCGCGCTCCCGTGCCGTTGGAACGGCTATCACATCCACACCCAACGCCAGGTCCTCAGCCATCTGCCGTATGACCATTATCTGCTGGGCGTCTTTCTGGCCGAAGTAGCTCTTATCCGGACGTAGGGTGTTGAACAACTTGAGGACCACCGTGCAGACACCTTTGAAATGCCCTGGACGGTGTACACCCTCCAGGGGCTTGGCTACCTTGCCCGGCTCCACCCATGTATCGAACCCCGGTGGGTACATCTCGGCGTCTGTAGGGATGAAGACAATGTCCACGCCCTCCTCTCGGAGCACGCGCAGGTCTTCCTGGATGCCGCGGGGGTAAGCTGCGAGGTCGTTCGTATCGCCGAACTGTGTGGGATTCACGTAGATGCTGGCCGCGACGGTCTCGCACTCCTCGCGCGCTTTACGAACCAGCGTCAGGTGCCCCTCGTGCAGTGCTCCCATGGTGAGGACAGCGCCAATTGGGTGTTCTGCGCCTTCAAGTGCTTTCCGTGCATCGGCGATTGTGGTGCAAACTTCCATACGTTACGCCTGCGGGATGTCCTTCAGGATGGAGTCTTCCGTGAGGAAACTCTCTTTGTCCGTTGGGAACGTCCCCGCCTGCACCTCTGCGGCGTATGTCACCACAGCCTCCCTGAGCTGATCACCTAAAGTGGCGTAACGCTTGGCGTGCTTTGGCACGAAGTCTGTGGTGAGTCCAAGCATGTCGTTGATGACCTGCACCTGTGCATCGCAGCCCACGCCCGCGCCGATGCCGATGGTGGGTATGGTGAGACGCTGGCTGATGGTCTCCGCAACGCTGGCTGGAATCAGTTCCAGAACGACAGCGAAAGCGCCCGCTGCTTCCAGGGCCAGGGCGTCTTCAACCAGGCTATGTGCCTCTGCCGATGTCTTCCCCTGCACACGGTAGCCACCGAGTTGGTGTACGGATTGTGGTATCAGGCCGATGTGGCCCATGACGGGGATGCCCGCCTCTGTTATGCGCTTGACGGTGCCTGCGACGTGTACGCCGCCCTCCAGCTTAATCGCCTGTGCACCTGCTTCCTGAAGGAACCTTCCGGCGTTCTGAAGGGCCTGGGATTCATCAAGGTTGTATGAAAGGAACGGCATATCCCCTACCACCATCGCACGTTTCGTGCCTCGCACAACGGCTTTGGTGTGGTGCAGCATCTCCTCCATGGTGACCTTCACCGTAGAGTCGTAGCCCAGCACCACCTGGCCAAGGCTGTCGCCCACCAAAATGACGGGAACGCCCGCCTCTTCAACCAGTTTGGCTGTGGGATAGTCGTAAGCGGTCAGGACAGCAAACTTCTGCCCCTTCTTCTTGAACTCCTGTACATCCCGTGTAGTTACACGCATTGCTCTCCCCCTACTTGATTTGTAGTGAATCCGTCAGTAATTCACGCAGTTGTTCTTCTTCATGGGCACCAAGGCCGCCTTTGGCCTTTGCGATGGGCAGTGAAGCCAGCGCAAGGTGGCTATACACCGATTGAAACGCCGGTGCTCGCGATGCCAGTGCTTCGATGTGCGAGGCAACTGTTGCTACATCGCCGCGTACCATCGGGCCGGTCAGCACGTTCGGAAACCCGCGTTGCTCGATGCCATCTAACGTACTTCGCACCAGCGGCAACAAGGCCCGTAACCCCTCGTCGCTGCTCTCAGCGAAGTCCGACCATAGATCAGCCGACAGCTTCACCAGCGTGGCCAGCAATCCGCATGCTGCAATCGCGCTTGCGTGGTACATCACTCTGTCTTCTGCTGCCAGGGCGATTGGCCAGCCGCCCAAGTCCGTTGCCAGCGTTTCAAGCTCTTCATGTAACGGCGACTCCGCCTCAACGGCGTAGGCGATGTTTCGTAGCACGTCGGGCGCGGCATCTCTGCCACCAAAGGTCTGTAGCGGGTGGAACGCCCCTACGAGCGAGCCGGTGTTCTTCGGGGAGTCCAGCACTGTGAGCGGTGAAGCCCCTGAGCAGTGGACGACAGCTTGGCCTGAACGCCAATGCGTGTCGGTTGCTACTGCTTTGATCGACGCGTCGGGGACGGTTAGGAACACCACATCGCAGCTATCAGCAACGTCCTGTAGAGTGGCTGCTTCGCAGTTGCCGATTTCCTTCGCCAGTCGCTCGCTAGACGCGTTGGTTTTGCTCGCCACAGCGGTTACGTGATAACCATCGTGTTGCATGGCACGGGCCATCGTCGAGCCAAGGGCGCCAGCACCCACGAAGCCGATGCTGCCGGAAAGCAGGCCGCTCATGATGCCGAACCCTCATGGGTATAAAACAACAAAGGCCTTCGACGCTCTCGCTCCGAAGGCTCTTGGCCATAGAAAATATAGTGCGTATTTGCCGTCGCGGTCATGCTGATCCCCGCGGCTCATGTTTGGGACTGCCAGACGCCTGTTCACCACCCGAGCACAGGTTGGCGACACATTCATGATAGACCCCCGCCACACGGTGTCAACCAGGGCGTCGCCCTGGACCCATGTAATC
>CAUZTE010000028.1:0-9610 GCA_963582565.1 Dehalococcoidia bacterium
TTCAACAATCGTGTACCGGGCGACGAGCCATTTGAGCAAGAACGTATCCCCTACTGGCGCTCGCCGCTGGTGGATGAGAAGACTGGGCGTTGGATTAATACCCACATTATGAACCAGGATTTCATTGCATGGGTCGGCCAGAACGCGCAGGCTGATCGTACTCAGGAACACTTGGGTGGCACCGATGGTGGCATTATTATGATGCGTCGTCGGATGTTAGAAGAAGCACAGATCGTAGCTGACGGCGGTGAGCCTAAGGCGGTCATCCGTGATCCGGAGAAGAACAAGAACCTGTATCTTCCACGACAGAACCGCAATGGCAGAGGCGGCCCCTTCGCCCAGGAGCCAGATGGGCGTGCACCGCGTAACCGGCACCTTTCGGGCCAGCCCAAAGAAATTCTTGACGAGATGGATAAAATTTGGAAAGAGCGTGGAGCTACTGCTGCTAAGAGCTAGGTTTAAGAGTGGTAGATTACGCGTGTACGTGAACTAGGGACTACTGACAGAACGTGCTCTTGTGGTAGGGCACGTTCTGTCATGCTATAATGGGTTTTCGTAAATTATAGAAGCTCAAGGCGTATGTCTATGGGCGGCAGGACATGAGGATTGGCAAAGCCGAGAGATTATGAGTTGGTTGTGGTGATCAGCCCGGCCTTGGATGAGGATGAGACCAAGGGCACCATTGACCGCATACATGGATTGATAACTGGGGCTGGTGGAGAACTGGTCAAAGAGGAAGAGTGGGGGATGCGCCGCTTGGCATATCCTATCAAGGACTTCACAGAAGGAAGTTACTTCCTCACGGAGTTCATCACTGACCCACAGCAGACCCGTCCCTTAGAGGATGCAATAGGATTGTCTGAGGACATCTTGCGGCATCTTTTGATTCGGATTGAGAATTAACCTGTGGCAAACGCTACGGGGATGGAGTAAACGAGACCATGGTGAACTTCAATAAGATCATGGTCATCGGTAACCTGGGACGGGACCCGGAAATGCGGTACACCGCCCAAGGCCTGCCGGTCACTTCTTTTTCAATAGCAACCAACAGGGTTTTCACAGACCCGTCTGGTGAAAAGCAAACAGAGACTGAATGGTTCACCATCATCACCTGGAGGCAGCTGGCAGAGTTGTGTAACCAGTATCTTTCCAAAGGACGGCGCGCGTTTGTTGAAGGACGCCTGCATAGCCGGACCTGGGAAGGGAATGATGGCAAGCCTCATTTTGTAAATGAGATAACTGCGGATAGAGTCCTGTTCTTGGACAGGGCCGATAGAGAGAATGAGGGATTTGCTCCCTCAGAAGGTGCTCCCCCTCCCAGTGATGGCGGAGCTCCCTCAGAACCGGATGACCTACCCTTTTAAGTGAAATTCAATTCTCGGCACCTTGGAGGACCGTTACAGATATGACGACTGGTGAACAGGCCCCACGTCCCGCACCCATGGGTGCTCCCGGAGCAGGCGCTCCACCCCGACCAGGTGGTTTCACACCAAGGCCAGGTGGCGGCGGTGGCCCCGGTGGTCGCCCCGGCGGACCCGGTGGTGGTCGAGGTCGGCGCTTCTATCCGCCGCGGCGTCGGGTATGTGCCTTCTGTGTAGAGAAGAAGATTGTTATTGACTATAAGAACGTGTCTATGTTGCGCCGATACCTAACGGAGCGTGCGCGCATCAGTCCTCGTCGCCGTTCAGGAACCTGCGCTCGACATCAGCGCATTTTGTCTGAAGCTATAAAGCGAGCAAGACTGCTGGCATTGCTACCCTTCACACCTGACCACATTAGAGCTACAGGGTGGCACGGCTAGAAGCGTTCAGACAACACGGCCTCACGTGATTGAGGTCGTGGACGGCAGGGTTGCTGGAGCGATTCCCATCATTGATGTTGGCTTGCAGACATGCTCTGACGCGTCAACTTCGTAATTGAAGATGGGCGACTCTCGATTTCCGTATATGAGCAGGAAGTAACACATGGTGGACAAAGACCGCATACAGGCAGCCAACCTCAGCAGCAGACGCAGGCATGGGGCTAACCTGGAAAAAGACAGACGTAAGCAACGTGTCGTCATTGGCCTTGGCCTTGTTGTTGCACTCCTGGTAATCGCCATTCCCCTTTATGGTTGGGTAACCACCTTCATCATGCCCCCTCGTGAGACCATTGTCAGAGTCAATGACACCAGCTATGACATGGGCTACCTCCTGAAGATCATGCGCATGGTTCAACGGCAGTCAGAAGCCCAGGGCCAGCAGGTCAACCTTGGAACTATCCCCTTCCAACTGGTAAGCGATTTGGCTGAGGATGAGCTCATACTCCAGGGAAGTCAGGCCATAGGTCTGAAAGTCACGGAAGAAGAGTTGAGTACTCAATTGCGAAGTGAGTTCCTTGGTGCTGAGAGCGTTGACTCAGGGGCTTCTGAGGCAGATCTGGACACTGAATTCCGTGAGCGATACCGACAGTTCTTGAATCAAGTCCAGTTGAGCGCCGGTGAGTACGAAGATATCGTCACGAGAACCCTGTACCGGCAGAAGCTTGAGGAGCATCTTGGGGCTACCGTTCCCACAGAGTTGCCTCAAATCCACCTCTATGCTTTGGCGGTTCAGACTCAGCAGCAAGCGGATGAAGCCAAGACCGAGTTTGCCAGGGGCGCGCCCTTTGCCGAGATAGTTGCAGCCCACAGCCTGGACCCTGAAGCCGTAAGGACTGAGGGGGAAGTTGGCTGGGCTCCATACGGCGTGCTGGATCCTACCGTTGCTGATTTCTTGTTTAATGAATTGGAACTCGGTGAGATTTCAGACCCTATTCCTCAGTTTGACTCCGCCTCAAGCCAGGAATTCTTCGTTCTCTATTACATACCAGAACGTGAAGAGTCCCGTGAAGTCTCTGAAGTGAACTTTGCTTCTCTTCGCGATCAGGCAGTTGTGGAGTGGGTTAGTGCTCAGCGTGACATCAATGACGTCCTCACGGCCTTTGACTCTAACCAGTACGCGTGGCTTGCCAAGAAGCTCCAGTTGACCACGAACTTGCAATAGCAGGAGTTGGTCATATGGCTGAAAACAATGAGATCGGTATTGGTCTGCTGGGGCTTGGTGGCATTGGCAACCAGGTAGCAGAACACCTCCTCCAACACCTTGATGCTGTCTCTTCACACCTGGACAAGCCATTGTCTTTGCGTCGCGTCCTCGTTCGTGACACCACCCTTCCTCGCTCAGTCACCCTTGCCGATGGCGTTCTCACCGATGACTTCAATGACATCCTGAACGATCCTGACATCCAATTTGTTGTGGAGGTCATGGGTGGCGAGGATCCGGCGGCGGATTACCTGAAGCGACTTCTTGATAAGGGTAAAAGCGTCATCACCGCCAACAAAGAGGTCATGGCCAAACACGGGCCAGCACTCATGGAGGCAGCTGACCGGTCCGGCGCTCAGCTGCGGTTCGAGGCGAGTGTGGGTGGCGGAATCCCCATCATTGGCCCACTGCAGAACGACCTGTTGGCCAACGATATTACGTCCATCCGCGCCATTATCAACGGCACCACCAACTACATCCTGACCAAGATGTCCCAGGAGGGTTTAGACTTTGGGGTGGCTTTGGAACAAGCCCAGGCGCTGGGCTATGCGGAGCCTGATCCTACCAACGATATTGAAGGCATTGATGCCGCGTACAAGATTGCGATTCTAGGCTCCCTAGCCTTCCATACCGCTGTGGCACCGGAGCAGGTATACACAGAGGGCATTACCGGCCTGGCGGCTGAGGACTTTGAGTTTGCCCATGAACTTGGATACGAAATCAAACTGCTCGCGATAGCTGAACGGACCGATGCTGGTGTGCAGGCACGGGTACACCCTGTCCTTTTGCATCAGGAGAGTATGCTGGCCAAGGTTGAAGGGGCATTTAACGCCATAGAGGTCTGTGGCGATTTGGTTGGGCCTGTGGTGTTCCATGGCCAAGGGGCTGGAGCTGCACCCACCACCAGCGCAATCATAGGCGATTTGGTAGCAGCGGCTCGTAGGGATGGTAAATCAACCACCTCTCGTCCATGGTCCAAACTGCCCATGAAACCCATGGCGGACTTGGAGACTCAGTACTATTTGCGAGTCAGCATAGCGGATCAATCCGGTGTGTTGAGCCAGATTGCAAGTGTGTTCGGTGAAAACAACATCAGCATCGCCAGCCTGACGCAGAAGGATGGCGATAATCAACTTGGCACCGCTCAACTGGTCATCACCACCCACCCTGCCAAGGAAGCGGCAATGCAGACGGCGCTGCAAGGCATTAAGAATCTGTCCGTCCTGCACAAAGTGCATAATTTGCTGCGGGTAGAACCGATATAAACCCTCTACCAATAGCTGCTGTATCCGAGTATGCTGTACACAACGACTATTGGAGCGGTCGATGACTCAGGGCGTTCTTCAGACATATCAGGAATTCCTTCCCATAACTCCTGCCACGCCGATGATCACACTAGGCGAGGGTAATACGCCATTGGTGCGCTCGCATCGGTTGGCGGAGCAGTTAGGCTTGGATCACCTCTACTTCAAGCTGGAAGGCAGTAACCCCACAGGCTCCTTCAAAGACAGAGGCATGGTTATGGCCGTTGCCAACGCCATTGAGAACCAGAGCAAGACCATCATCTGTGCCTCCACAGGCAACACCAGCGCCTCTGCAGCCGCCTATGGCGCCCATTGCAACCTCTCAACGGTGGTATTGGTGCCAAAGGGGAACGTAGCCAGGGGTAAGATTGCCCAGGCCATCGCTTACGGTGCAAACATCCTTGTGATCAAAGGGAACTTTGATCAGGCTCTGACCATGGTTCGGGAACTCACAAGACGCCATCCCATCGCATTGGTGAACTCTGTGAACCCCTACCGCATAGAAGGCCAGAAAACAGCCGCATTTGAAGTCGCAGACGCTCTGGGAGGCGCCCCGGATTTCCTTTGCATCCCTGTAGGCAACGCCGGAAACATCACTGCGTACTGGAAGGGGTTCAAGGAGTATCAGGAGACAGAGCACACCACCCACTCTCCGCAGATGTTCGGGTTTCAGGCAGAGGGGTCTGCGCCTATTGTTCGAGGCGAGATTATCGAAGACCCGGAGACCATCGCCTCCGCAATTCGCATCGGCAACCCCGCCAGCTGGAAGACAGCGTTGGAAGCTCGAGACGAGTCCGGTGGGATCATCGATGCGGTCACTGACGAAGAGATATTGGCAGCCTACAAGCTGCTGGCACGTCTAGAGGGAATCTTCTGCGAGCCTGCCTCTGCAGCATCCGTTGCGGGCATGATGAAGTCGGTTGCCAAGGGACTTATCCCCAAGGACAAGAAAGTAGTCTGTGTCCTCACCGGCTCTGGGCTGAAAGACCCGGACCTGGCGAACCAGATTGCTGACATCCCACTTCGAGAGCTTGGTACAGAGATTGACGATGTGGAGCGGGCCGTCCTCTCCATGTAAAGTCATAAATCGATAGAACGAAAAGAGCCCCCGAATTTCGGGGGCTCTTTTTTGCTGCTAATGTTTATCGTTAGGTCATGGGGGTGCAGGGCTAAGCCCCGCTGCTCCACCAACCGTAAGGGTCTACGACCGGGCCTCGTTCATCGACGAAAGGAGACCTGACGGAAAATCTCCGCGTATTCCGCACCGACTTTTTCACCGTTTGCCTTGGCGCGGTTTCGTGACCCTTCGCCGGGGTCGCGGCCAAGGAACTGGCTCTTGTGCTGCTTGAGCGCCTCGATCTTGGTGTCCATACTCTCGCCGATATCGCAGAACATGTCCGGGTCTTCAGAACCCCAGAAGAGGATGGCGCCCACCTTGTGGGGTTCCAACCCTGCTTCAATCTGCTCAGGGAAGTGGTAGATGTCCCTGGCGTAGGGGTAGCAGGCGTCCTGGGCGACCACACCGATGGTTCGGTGGTCCCGATGGGCATGGTTGAGCCTGTGGTATGGCTCCGTGGTGAGGACAACGTCCGGCTTGAACCGTCGGATCGCATTGACCAGGTGTCCTCGCAGAATGTCATCGTCTTCCAGGCCACCATCGTGGATACGGAGGTTGACTACCTCTTTGACACCCATGACCCGTGCGGCGTCAGCCTGTTCCTGCTCTCTGGTATCGATCAAGTCGTCTGAGGTGACCTCAGCGTTGCTGGTGCCGGCTCTGCCGTCAGTCGCCAGGACCAGGTAGACCTCTGTTCCTTCCTTAATCCACTTTGAAACTGTGCCGCCGCAACCACCCTCAGCATCGTCGGCGTGGGGGGTGAAAATCAGGGCGACTCCGGGTGTCTCTAGGGGCTCCATGGACGTTCCTCCTGTGATTAGCCGGATACACACCGACTAGTCTGAATGTGATTCGCATTGGTTGGGAGGCCTTTCCGTATAGCAATAAAGGAGGGCATCGCTGGCTGGCAGCGCCCTTACAGAAAGTGCTGCCTCTCCCCTAGCTACTCTGCTACAATGAGCTATCCTTGTCAAGGCGAAAATGTACCCATGAGCAACGCTACAATCGACTACAAACCCTTCACCTGGGAGGCCCTAGAGCCTTTCACTGACCTGGTAAACGCCGTTCAGGGGTTGGTGGGCACTCCTAGAGCCTTCGATGCTGGTTTTATGGAAGAGTGGCTTAGAGTGCCTGGTAGATCGGCCCCGGACGATTGCCTGGTAGCCTCTTCCGGCGACACGCTGTTGGGGTACATGTTCGTTCACCAGGAACGGCCGATAAATCGAGTGGTGCTGGAAGGTGGAGTTCTGCCTGCACATCGAATGCAGGGCGTAGGCTCCCACTTGTTCGATTGGGCATTGGAGTGTGGCCGTGACGCTAAAGCATCCATAGCCCATGCCTCGGCGCAGGAGGGTGACTCAGAGCAGATCGCCTTCTTGGAGGGCAGAGGCTTCACCCTTGTGCGTCACCATGACCAGATGAAATGGTCAGGCCAGAGCGTCCCGGAACCAACACTGCCCCAGGGGTTTGAGTTCCGTCCATTTCGTGCTGGCGATGAGGCTGGACTGACAGAGGCCCAGAACGCCGCGTTCAGCACCCAATGGGGGTTTTCTCCAAACACCATTGAACAGGTTTCCTACAGCGTGAACATGAGCCGCTCAGACCCCAGTGGCGTAGCGTTGTTGGTGACGGGTGACGAGGTTGCTGGCTACTGCTGGACCCAAACAGCGTTAGAGGCTGCACACATTGTGGGCTCCGTACTGATGGTGGGAGTGCATCCAAAGCATCAGGGCAAAGGACTGGGTAGGGCTGTCCTGTACTGCGGTATGAAATCGCTGTTGCAGCGTGGCACCACCGTGATAGAACTCACCGTGGACAGGGACAATACGGCTGCAAGAGAACTGTATACATCTGTGGGATTCCTGAAGACCGGCGGTCAGGAATGGTACGAGGCGGCGCTGTCGACTGACTAGCTAGTCTTCCGTTTGTGGTGTGCTCTGGTGACCTCTTCTGCCAAGACGCCCCCTGACAAGATGATTCGAGTAGCCTCGTCAAAGCTGATTTCTGTCTCCGTCACATCCTCTTCCTTCACAAAGGCCATGTACCCTGATGTGGGGATGGGGATTGTAGGTATATAGACGGTCAGATACTCCTCACCGTTCGGCATGATGAATCGACTGGTCACAACCCCTAGAGAAAGCATTCCTAGGCGAGGGTACTCCAGAACAACGACAGGCTTTCCGGAAAGTGGGTTATTGTATGAGAACATGTCTGTGACCTGGCGAATGACGCGGTAGAAGCCTCGCACGAAGGGGATGCTCTCAATAGCGCGATGCCAGTAGTTGATTGCTTGCGCGCCCACTACCGTCCGTGCTATCCAACCTAAGATGTACAGCGACACTACAAGGATGACTATGATGGTGATCTGAAGGTAGATGCCGGCGGGGTAGGTCACCTGACCCTCCGCAAGGTCAAACACCGGGAGCAGAGCGTCGTAGAGGAAACCCCAGATGAATCGTAGGATCAGGTAGGTGAGCACCAGAGGTATGAAGAACAGGAAGCCCGTGGCAAGGTGAGCCTTGATGTGTGTTTTACATCTAGCAAAGAATGAGGGTGATTGGTTGCCGGTGGTCATACGGCCTCCTTTGTCTCAACCTCCCGTGATATCAGGTCTTCGTAGAGAGCTGCGAACCGTTCGACAACTGCTTCCCATGCCATTCCTTGTGCACGATGGTAAGCGGCTTTGCCCATTGTATTCCGTAAGTCGTCATGGGCCAATAGGACTTCCAAGCGTTCAGCGAACGGCTCGGGGCAGTGCCAGGGTACCAGGTATCCGGTCTCGCCGTCTTTGACCAGCGATGGTAGCCCGCCCACGCGAGCAGCGACTACAGGTGTTCCACAAGCCATGGCCTCAAGTGCCACCAGCCCAAAGCTCTCATAGTAAGAAGGAACCATGAGCAGGTCCGCTGCACTGTAATACCAGGGCAGATCCTCATGGGGAACCGCACCCTCGAATCGAACGCGGTCGGTCATTTCTAAAGCATCGGCCAGATCAACTAGCCGTTTCGCTTCAGGATCGTTCTCAAGATCGCCACCTACCAGGATGACCTTAACGTGGTTCCGGTCTTCCAACAACGCTGCAGATGCCAGGGTAAGGTCTACGCCTTTAAGGGGGTCAAGACGCCCTACGCAGAGGATGACCTTGTCTCCATTGAGGCCCAAGCGCCTCCGGGCTTCCTCTTTGTTGCGTGGGTGGAAGAGGTCTATATCCACACCCCCGGGCACAACCGCAACCTTCTCAGGGGAGGCATCGTAGAGGCGAGCTAGCAAGTCACGTTCGTGCGCATCTGATACAACGATGGCGTCTGTCTCAGCGGCAACCAATCGCTCAATCTCGCTCCGCTCAATGGGGTCTTCCATGCCTGAGCGAGCCTGTCGCTTCACCTCTGCGAGGGTGTGGAAAGTGGCCACGTGGGGCCTGTCCCATTCCTCAGCAAGGGCGATGCCAACGGGTCCAGACAGCCAGTAGTGGCTGTGAACTAGATCATATTCAGTACCTTCTTCAGCCACAAAGGACTTTACGTTCTCAATGAAGGTGGGAAGGTACTCTGGGAGATCCATCTTCAGGGCCTCTGGCGGTCCAGCTTCAACGTGAATCAGGCGTGAACCCTCTCCCATCTCTACGATGAAGGGGTCAGTGGAGTCGTGCCTACGGGAGAAGACATCCACCTGGACACCCTGACGCCCAAGTCCCTGGGCCAGGCTACGGATGTACACGCTCATCCCGCCAGCGTCCCGCTCGCCAAGGCGAGCCATGGGGCAGGAGTGGTAGCAGATGACTGCTATGCGCACGCTATGCCGACCTTGAGACCGTCATGCAGTAAACCGCCTGGTCAACGCCGCCAAGGTGGTATTTGTAGGGTTCATCGCCTCGCAAGAATTCGAATGACGTCAGCTTCCGCTCGATGGCATCGCGAATACATGTCGCTTTGAGGAGCAATCCAACGCTGAGGTCAGCGTATTCCGGATCGAACCCACTGTTGTACAGCAGGCGACGACCACAGTAGTCGAAGCAGAGGGCTGATGACACCGGCGTACCGTTCTGTTCCAAGAACCAGAGACCCAATACGCCGACCTCGGCTAGGGCCACGGCCATCTCCCGGAAGAAGGCTTCCCGCTCAGGAGTA
>CAUZTE010000029.1:0-9577 GCA_963582565.1 Dehalococcoidia bacterium
TCTACTTCAGAGGCGCCATCGATGACCGTGCCGTCCACGGGAATGTTCTCGCCCGGTCTGACAACGATGAGGTCGCCGACAAAGACCTGCTCAACGGGGATGTCTTCTTCCTTCCCATCGCGCAGGACTCGTGCT
This sequence comes from Dehalococcoidia bacterium, assembly GCA_963582565.1. Taxonomy (GTDB): domain Bacteria; phylum Chloroflexota; class Dehalococcoidia; order Lucifugimonadales; family UBA1127; genus UBA1127. Next base: position 136 of record CAUZTE010000029.1, read on the forward strand.
GTCTTGGCTTGCAGCCCCATGAGTCGACGTATGGCTTCAGAAGTCTGGCCCTTCGCCTTTGCTTCAAGATATCGCCCGAGTAGGATGAGCCCAATGATGATGGCGGCGGTATCGAAGTAGACTGCCGATTCCACGCCTCGCGCTTCAAAGAAGTCTGGAAATACAGTCACAGCAGCGCTGAACGCGTACGCAGTGCCCGTGCCTATGGCGATGAGCGTGAACATGTTGGATGTCCGGTGACGCACCGCGCCGAGGCCTGAGGTGAAAAACCCCCAGCCAGCCCAGAAGATGACCGGCGTTGCCAATGCCCAGAGGGTGTAGTGGTTCTGCAGGAACCCCGGCATCCAGGGGAATATGTCTTCCAACGTGCCCAGCATGATAACCAGGCCAAGGGTCAACGAGACCGCCAGCTTGTTCCGAAGCTCACGTACCTCGTGAGTCTTGGACAGCCGCTCGATCTCCTCTTCATTCGTTGTGCCGTCGCCAGCCACACCTGACATGATGTACCCGGCGTCTTCCACGGCCTTGCGAAGAGAATCCAGCGAGACGACCCCCGGCATGAACTCCACAGAGGCCTTTTCCGTTGCAAGGTTCACCTGGGCCTTCTGCACCCCGGAAACGCCGCTAAGGGCATGTTCCACGTGCATGATGCATGCGGCGCAGGTCATCCCACCAATGGTGATGCTGGTCTTCTCCATTGGCACACTCTGGCCGGACGCCTCAACTGCGGCGCTTAACGCTTCAGGCGTGGGCGGGTTCTTCGATGACACTTCCAGTGTGGCTTCGGCAGTTACCAGATCTACATGAGCGCTCTCCACGCCGGGAACGCCCCGCAGCGCCTGGGCAACAGCCTCAGCGCTGGCGTTGTCCGTCAGTCCGATGATGGGAAGTATCAATGCATTTTGCGTTGTTGTCATAACTAGTTCCTTTGGCCCAATGCCTGTCTACTTGTTTGAGAGGGCGTACAACTCTTCCAGCTCCTGGATGACGTCCTCAGCGTTTCCTTCTTTGATGGCATCTATCACGCAGGAGTGCAGGTGACCGTCCAAGAGGACGCCCTCCACCTTCTCCACGGCCTTACGCACAGCGTACAACTGCTTCAGGATGTCCACGCAGTACTGCTCTTCCTGCACCATTTTCCTGATGCCCTCCAGGTGTCCCTGGATGTAGTTGAGTCGTTTTAACGCTTCGTCTTTTGGCGCTGTCAACATGCCTGTTCCTCTTTTACCCATACCCCCCGGGAGGGGGTTTACAGTCATCCTACTCTTCACCAAATGCCTGGTCAAGAGAGTGCGATGGGAGTGTAGTAAACACCCATATATTAATCGTGCAGGTCGTGTAGAATATTCGACGATGATTCTTGACTACGAACTCGCCACATTCATTGCTATTATTGCAATCATTCTCGTTGCAGGCACCATAAAAGTCACCCTTGGTGTCGGCTTCGCACTGGTTGCTACGCCGTTGTTGTTGCTGGTTATGGATGCCGATGCGGTGGTGGCATTCATTGCCCCATTGATCCTCCTGCAGGACATCATCATCCTTCGACAGACCTGGAAACACGTCCCCTGGCGCAGTGCAATATTCCTGGCCATCTCGGCCATCGTTGTGGCCCCCTTTGCAGCACTCCTGCAGACGGAACTGGACCCTGACACCCTTCAGATAGCCATCTCTCTGATCATCATCTCTGCTGGTGTCATCCTTCTTTCCGGCGTGAAGTTCTCCATCAAGAATGAAACGGGCGCATTGATTGTAGCTGGCGGGATCAGTGGAGCATTGTTCCCGTTGGCAGGCATCTCCGGGCCTCCGGTGGCCCTGTTCCTGGTGAACCAGCGATGGGAAATGACCACGATGCGCGCCGTCCTGGCTGCCTTCCTGGTTGCGCTGGAAGCGGTGACCATTACGACCTTCGCTTTACGGGGCGTAGTGGATGGCGAATCTTTGGCCCTAGATGCCATGATGCTCCCGGTGTTGGCTGTAGCGGTAGTGTTTGCAACCATCCTCTTGCGGCACATCGATTCGGATCGTTACCGGAAGGCAGTGACCGGCGTGATTGTGTCCTCTGCAGCGCTAAGTCTGATTAGCCTTATCGTCAGTTCCCTATAACGCGCTCCTATTCAGAACCCCGCTCCGTGGTACACTTGACGTAGGTGCAAATTCCCCGGCGCTATCCTTAATACCGATTCCTCCGTTTTACTTCATGACCCTATCCACGGATATGGTGTGGATATTGGAGAGAACCGTCTGTATTATTCCAACGTTTTACTCCACAACGGCACCAGGAGGCGAAGCCTGTGAGCCCAAAGCGACGTTCAGAACAACCCCGAGAAGTCCCTCTACTGGTGCGACGCGACATTGTCGTGTTCCCGAATGCCGTGGCCCAGGTCATGGTATTCCGTGCGTCCTTCCAAAAAGTCATTGACGATGCGATGGCGAATGACCGTGTCATTGCTGTGGTTGGTCGAAGGAATGTCCGGCAACGGGAGTTCCTGCCCAGTGACCTCTATGAGACAGCCACCCTCGCCACCATCTCACGCGTGCTGCGGATGCCGGACGGCTCTGCCAGCGTAGTGCTGGAGGGTTCCCGGCGTGTGCACATCGATGAAGTCACCTCAACAGAACCCTTCTACAAGGCAATGGTTACGCCGTTGGACGAACCCCGTAGCCGATCTCTGAAGTCAGAGGCTGCTATGCGTGTAGTCGTCGATCTCTTTGGCGAGGTGTCCAGAAGCTCGCAATCGGTTGGTGAAGACGACTACATCTCAGCGCTGAACGCTACGAACAACGGAGCCCTTGCGGACTTGGTGGCCAATGCACTGCAACTCAGCATCCCTCAATCACAGGAAGTGCTTGAAGAGTTGAGCCCAACCAAGCGGTTGGATTTGGTTCATCGCATGCTCGCACGTGAGATGGAAGTCCTGAAGCTGCAGACCAAGATGCAGGCTGAAGTGCAGGCTGAGATAGAGAAGACCCAGCGTGAACACATATTGCGTGAACACCTGCGGGTGATTCAGCAGGAGCTTGGTGAGGTGGACCCCACTCACAAGGAAGCGCTGGATCTACGCACCAAGATTGAAGAATCCGGAATGCCTGAAGACGTTCAGAAGAAGGCGCTGGAAGAGATGGAGCGGTTGGCGCTCATTCCCAGCATGTCGCCAGAGTCTGCTGTTCTGCGCAACTACCTGGACTGGTTGGTCGCGCTACCGTGGGGTGAGGCTGAAGCCGACAACCTGGATACGGTGAACGCTGCAAAGGTTCTGGATGAGCACCACTACGGTCTCACCAAGGTCAAGGAGCGCATCCTGGAATACATGGCTGTGCGCAAGCTTTCTGAAGGGAAGCTCCACACACCGATACTCTGCTTTGTTGGCCCTCCCGGCGTCGGCAAGACATCCTTGGGCAAGTCTATAGCAGAGGCATTGGGCCGCCCGTTCGTTCGGATGAGCCTGGGCGGCGTCAGAGACGAAGCGGAAATCAGAGGCCACCGGCGTACCTACGTGGGTTCGCTGCCTGGCAGGATCATTCAGACCATGAAACAGGCCGGCGCAGTCAACCCGGTGTTCGTACTGGACGAACTCGATAAGGTGGGTGCCGACTTCCGTGGCGATCCTTCATCGGCGTTGCTGGAAGTCCTTGACCCGGAGCAGAACCACGCCTTTAGTGATCACTATTTGGAGATTCCCTACGACCTCTCCAAGGTGCTCTTCATCGCCACCGCAAACGTCCTGGACACGGTGATCCCTGCGCTACGAGACCGACTTGAGATCATTGAACTTCCGGGCTATACGGAAGAAGAGAAGATCAAAATCGCCCAGCGGTTCCTCCTGCCCAAACAGACCCATGAGAACGGGTTGGATGAACACAAGGTTAACTGGGGATATGAGGCACTACGCAAGCTGGTTCGTGGATACACCCATGAAGCCGGGGTACGAAACCTGGAGCGAGAGATTGGAAGCGTGTTCCGCAAGGTAGCCAAGACCGTAACCGATGGCAAAAAGCCCCCCGCGCGGATCAACACGGGCTACCTGACAAAGTCTCTGGGGCCTGAGCGGTATTCCTGGGGTGCGGCAGAGGCCGAGGATGAGGTTGGGGTTGCCACCGGGGTTGCGACAACGGCCGTTGGCGGCGATGTCCTTGCCGTAGAGGTCACGGTCATGGACGGTAAGGGAGACCTGATGCTGACGGGGTCTCTGGGCGATGTCATGAAAGAGTCCGCCCAGGCGGCATTGAGCTACACCCGAGCGCGATCAGAGAAACTGAAACTACCGCCAAAAGTATTTGAAAAACACAATATCCATATCCACCTCCCATCGGGTGCAGTCCCCAAGGACGGCCCCTCCGCCGGGGTGACGCTGGTCACGGCGTTGGTGTCCGCTTTAGGTGGCCGAGCCGTGCGCAAAGACGTGGCAATGACCGGCGAGGTCACGCTACGGGGCCGCGTGTTGGAAGTCGGCGGCATCAAGGAAAAGGTACTGGCTGTGCATCGGGCCGGCATCAAGACCTTCATTCTGCCCAAGAAGAACGGAAAAGATTTGCTGGATGTCCCGGCCCAGGTGCGAAAGTCGCTGACCTTTGTGCCTGTAGACACCGTGGACGAAGTATTGGCAGTGGCTCTCGTGCCGCTATCACCTGCACAACCCTAGCCCCAGACCCAGGGAGGCAATGTGAACTGGTTAGATATCGTCATCATCGTGACCATGGGCATCGCTGCGCTCATGGGCTATAAGACCGGCGTCATCAAAGGGTTCCTCAGCATCATCGGTATCATCGTCGGCGTAGTGCTGGCGGGGCAGTTCGGCGACACCGTCGGCGATAAGATGACCTTCATCGACAACCCTGACGGCGCGACGATTGCCGGGTATGCGGTAGTGTTTGGCGCTCTGTTCATAGGCGCATTGATTGCCGCTAGTGTTCTGCGTAAGCTTCTGGACTTCATCCTGCTGGGTTGGGTGGACAACCTGGGTGGCGCGGCCCTGGGCATAGGCGCAGCGGCCATTGTTTGGACAGGTTCCATTGCTGCTGCGGGCTCGTTCCCCGTTGGTTTCTTGAACGATGCTGTCGAGGGGTCGTCGCTGGCACCGGACCTGGCAGACAAAGTTCCCTTTGTCCTTGACCTGCTTCCGGAGGAGTACAGCGATGTCCTCTCCTTTGTTGAAGGCACCGATCTACCTATTCCAACGGTGAGTTTGTCTGGCGTTGAAGTGAAGGAAGCATCCGCTAGCGGGATTACGCTGGGTGTGACGCTTTCCATCGACAACCCTAACCGCTTCGGCGCTAGCCTCCCGGATATTGAATACGAGATTTACCACAACGAGGACGGCACTCAGACCCTCTTGGCTACTTCTTCCGTGCGCGACATCCGGATGGATGCCAACGCGGTCACGGACATTGAGCTTGAATGGGTAATTGATACAGCCGGGGCACTCGACTCAGCCAGCACGATTAGGAGCATCATTGCTGGTGACAGCGTGGATGTGACCATCAAGGGCGAAGTGATTGCAAAGTTTCTGTCGATCACGGTGCCCGTTCCCTTCAGCTTTGAAAAAAAGATAGGGTAACGCCACAGAGGGCTCGGACTTGCGGCACCTCAAGGAACCTGAGAAGATAGTTCTACCTGGTAAGCAACGGATGGCACAGCGGGCGAGGCTCGCAGGAGCGTGAAACGTGTTCGGACTATTTAGGGGCGGTCTCGGCGGACCTGAACTCATCGTCATCTTGTTCATCGTTCTGTTGCTCTTTGGTAGCACTCGATTGCCGAAGCTGGCAGGGTCTATGGGCAAAGCCATCAAGGAGTTCAAGAAGACTGCGAACACAGCGTTGGATGACCCTGCTCCCAAAACTACGACACGGAAGTCACGAGCCAAGACTCCAAAGTCGTAAACGCCCTCAACCACTAATTGAAATCAAAACGCCCCGCTATTCTTGATACGTTCAGGAAGGCGGGGCGTTTGCTATTCTCGAATACATCGCTATTGCGGCTAGGACTCCTTTGCCTTCAACACAGCAACTCCCAGGGATCCCGGCCCCAGGTAGGTACCCAGCACAGGGCCGAACCTGCTGACAACCATGTTCGCCGAAGGGACTTGCTGGGCCATAGCGTCTGCAATGATAGAGGCGTCATCAGCTGAATCACTAGACATAACACCCACGGCTTCAAGCGGAGCCAGTGCTGAGGTGATGGCAGCTATACGCTCCAGCCCCTTGGCGCGGGTGCGTACCTTCTCAACGGGGTGGGCAATACCCTCATGCAGGGTGAGGATGGGTTTGATGCGTAAAAGCGAACCGAGGAACGCCTGAGCCTTCCCGATGCGACCACCCTTTTCAAGGTACTCCAATGTCTCCACCAGGCCGTAGAAGCTCGCCCGTTCCGAGGCGCTACGGGCCTCTGCAACGACTGCTGCTATCGATGCGCCGCTCTGCGCGACCTTAGCCGCAGCTAGGGCAATGAGTCCCAGCGCCAGCGAGGCCTGCAGCGTATCAACGACTTCAATAACATCGCTGGCCATCTCGGTCACAGCTAACTGCGCCGAGTTCACCGTGCCACTGACTTTGGACGAGATATGCACGGACACGATGCCGTCTGCTTCCTTGAGAAGACCCTGATACGCCTCCATGAACGCGCCCACCGCGGGCTGCGATGTCTTTGGCAGTTCTGAGCTGGAGACCAGCCGTTGATAGAACTCGTCGGCCTGGATGGTGACCCCGTCCAGGAACTGGTCATCGCCGAAGTGCACGTTGAGTGGCACCACGGTAATGCCCATCTCCTGAGCAAGAGCCGGAGGCAGGTCTGCTGTGCTATCCGTTACGATTCTGACGGCCATCGGTTGCTCCTTAAAACAGTGAGAGACCGAAAGGTGTACAAAAGGTGTGGAGTAGATTGTATATCACTGCGCAAGAGGGCAGGGTCAGCCTGGGTCCCCGGCAAGCCCTGGTGGGTCCCGGGCATGCCCGGGCTATTCGATGGAGACCAGGTAGTGGTAGTGGGGTTGGCCCCCATGGATGGCCTCAACCTCTGTGCCGGGGTGAGCGGACTGCAGGCTCTCAACCGCGTCGTTGGCTTCTTCTTCTGAGGTATCATCGCCCCAGTAGATCGTGACAAGTGAGCCTGCTTCAGGAGCAGCGGCATGTACCAACGATATCAGGGCGTCGTGATGCGATGCTGCAGCCTCAATCAACCTTCCTTCCAGCAGTCCCATGACCTGCCCACCTTGCACCTGCACCCCGTCCACCTGGGCGTCACGCACCGCTGTTACCACCTCGCCACACAGCACCGTGGAGACGCTGCGAGTCATGGTTTCGGCGTTATCCTCGATGCTTTCTTCCGGCGAGTACGCCAGCATCCCGGCGATGCCCTGTGGCAGCGTTTTGCTCGGGACAACGCGTACCGGAATGGTCGCCAGCTCCGCCGCCTGTTGCGCTGCGGGCACTACGTTGGAGTTGTTCGGCAGGAGTATCGCGGAGTCGACATGAAGGGCATCGATGGCGTCCAGCAGCTCCTGGCAACTGGGGTTCATCGTCTGCCCACCGTTCACGATAACCCCCACACCCAGGCTGCGGAAGACGGCTTCCAGACCTGATCCCTGCACTACAGCAACCACGCCCAGCGGGGATGAGGGGAGTTCGTCGTGGTGAGCGGCGTGGAACTCCTGGTGTTGGGCGTCCATACTCTCTATCTTGACCTGATCTACAGTCCCCCACGACTTCGAAAGCTCTACCAGGGCGTCTGGCTCAAGGGTGTGGGCGTGGACGCGGACGAGACTCTCGTCGCCAATGACCACGGTGGATTCTGCCATCACGCTTATCCGCTCCCGAAAGTCGTCGGGGTCCAACCCCTGGCCGCTGATAACGAACTGGGTGCAGAAGCCATAGACCTCTGATTCAATCGAGTCCAAGAAGTTCGGGTCGACGTGCCCTGTAACCTCATTCAATTCCAGAACTACGTCCGACAGGTCATCGCCACGGAGTGCTCGCAACGCACCTTCAAGTATCAACGCAAAACCCTCGCCTCCGGCGTCCACAACCCCCGCGGCTTTGAGCACGGGCAACTGCGATGGCGTTTGGGCAACCGCTTCCCGACAGGCTTCCAGACCCTCGGAAAGGACGGCAGTGATGTCAGCGTCAGGTGACTTGCTTGCTGCATGCATCGCTTCCGCACTCATGCGAATGACGGTCAACATCGTGCCTTCTACCGGGTTGCTGACGGCGCGATAGGTGTCGACGCCCCCCTCGATGAAGGCTGTAGCCACAAGCGAAGCATCGGCGTCGGCATGTCCATCGAAGGTGCGGGCGAGGCCTCGAACAAACTGTGAGAAGATGACGCCGCTGTTCCCCCTGGCTCCAAGGAGGGCGCCGTGGGCTGCTGAATTAGCTACTTCACTGAGCGAGGAGCCGGAGACGGTGTTTGCCTCATCAACAACGGCTCGTAGGGACAGGAGCATGTTGGTGCCTGTATCGCCATCGGGGACAGGAAAGACGTTCAAAGCATTGATGGCCTCAACGTTGGCTTCCAGCACCTGAGCGCCGGCGGAGAGCATTTTGCGTAGTCCGTCTCCGTCCAACCTCATCACCAATGATGTTTTGTCCATGACGTCCTCCACGGTGGGTGCTGTTCAGCTTGCCCAAGGGAAAAGCCTATGGTACAGTAACCATTAGTCTTCATCCAAGCGAAACACCATTGTAAAAGGGCAGAACATGGCGAGTTGTCAGGTATGCGGTAAAGTCGGAAGCTCCGGCCACAATGTTAGCCATTCGAAACGGCGAACGAACACTCGTTGGTTGCCCAATGTGCATCGCGCGACAATGGTGATAAACGGACAGCGTCAGCGGGTCAAGGCCTGCACGCGTTGCATCCGTACCCAGTACAAGTCCGCCAAGGTCAAGTAACCCCCGGGCGGAACCCCCGGAGTTCTTTCCAAGCACATGTACACCATCCTGGTAGTCGTGTGCCCTAAATACTGGGGATGCTTTCACGCAATCGAGCAACAGCTTCAGCCACACTCTCACGGTCGTTGTAGATTGCAGAACCCGCAACCAACACCGTAGCCCCTGCTTCCACCACCTGCGCCACCGTGTTCACGTTTATGCCGCCGTCCACCTCTAGCTCCGCGTCCAGAGAAAGCTCGTCCAGCAACGCGCGCAACTTGCGGACCTTGGGCACCACGGATGGGATGAACTTCTGGGCAGGAAAGCCCGGGTTCACCGTCATGGCAAGTACCAGGTCAACGTCGGAAAGCACCTCTTCGATGGCGCTGATCGGCGTTCCAGGGTTGAGCGCGACGCCCGCACGGACGCCAGCTTCCTTAATCTGGTTGATGACGCGATGCAGGTGTGTACACGCCTCGACATGCACCGTTAGGATCGATGCCCCCGCTTTGGCGAAGTCGGGGATAAGCTGGTCCGGCGATGTGATCATGAGATGGACATCTAGCGGAATGTCTGTCCT
>CAUZTE010000030.1:0-9576 GCA_963582565.1 Dehalococcoidia bacterium
AAATGGGCAGAATGCTCTATAATTGAAGAACTACGTGAGCTAGTCGATGCCCCATTACGGGAGCATTTAGAAACGCTCGTCGACCGCGACTTCCCCTCCATGGATCAAAAGGAACGAACTGAAGCGTTATCGCATTGTGTCCGCCGATTAGAAGAACGACACCTACGGGAAATGCGGACGCAGATAGCAACATCACTGAGCCAAGCCCTAGAAGAGGGAGAGGACGCCACTCAGGTGACTGAAGAACTCAGGAAACAGGATGAGCGTCTTCGTGAACTCTTTGCTACCAGGGTCCGTAGGGGATATTAAGGGAAGACCAGCAGGAGGCTGATATGACAACCAAGAAACCATCATCAGGGGGCCGTGGACGGCCAAAGTCTGACGCTTCTCTTACCGCCGATGAAGGCGAAGATGAGGAGTCGGAAGAAGGCACTGCCCTGCCTCCGGACGTCGGTATCCCTGTTGGCGACCGCACACAGCTAGCCGACGAGACAAACGGCGGCAAGCCTGCTGCCTCTTCATGGACAACGGATGAGCCCCAGTCCAAAGAGCTGGAAGAAGCTCGCAAAGAAGAGGACGTTGAGTGGGAGGACGAGGTAGAGGTAGAGTCCGCCGAGATGATCGACGATCCGGTGCGGATGTACCTTCGTGAAATCGGACGGGTAAGTCTGCTGACTGCCCAGGACGAGCGAAGCCTGGCCCGACGCATGGAAGCTTTCAAGCACATTCAACTGCTCAGGAAATACTTGAGTGATGATTCAGGACGCACAGTAACAAACTGCCAGATCACTGTAGAACTTCTTCGACGTTTGGTGGAAACCTGGCCTGTGACCAAAGAGTTAGCCAAACACGTTGAAGCTGAAAACCCCGTAAACCTTCACGTCATTATGGAAGACCCGAAGCTTCGGGCATCCATCGACAACGAAATGAAGATGGACATCGTCCAGACCCTCGCCCCTGCAATGAAAGTTGAAGAGTTGGACATTGCCAAGGAGATCATCAGCCTGTCCCTGAACAGTCGCCTTTTGGCCCCTGAAGTGATTGAGGTATTGGGCCAGAACACGACCCTTGAACAGCTTGCTCAGCAGATAACCGATGGTACGGTTCTGGAAGACCTTCTGCCCTTTGAAATGCTCATCGGCAATCACATCAACAAGTCGGTCAACGACGGCGTACGAGCCCAGCGTCACCTGGCAGAAGCCAACCTTCGCCTGGTGGTCAGCGTAGCTAAGAAGTACATCGGCAGGGGCATGTCCCTGCTGGATCTCATCCAGGAAGGCAACATTGGCCTCATACGGGCGGTCGAGAAGTTCGACTACCGTAAGGGCTACAAGTTCAGCACCTACGCCACCTGGTGGATTCGACAGGCCATCACGCGAGCAATCGCCGACCAGGCTCGAACGATTCGCATCCCGGTGCACATGGTTGAGACCATCAACAAGCTGCTCAGACAGCAGCGACGCCTGATTCAGGAGTTCGGTCGGGAGCCCAGCAATGAGGAGCTTGCCGAGTCCCTGGAGCAGACCCCGGAACGCGTCCGAGAGATTCTGCGAATCTCTCAGGAGCCGGTGTCCCTTGAAACGCCAATCGGCGAGGAAGAGGACTCACACCTGGGCGACTTCATTGAAGACCGAGCCGCGTTGGCACCCATCGATGCAGCCTCGTATCAGCTTCTACGGGAGCAGGTTGAGGACGTGTTGAACACCCTCAGCGATAGGGAACGGCGTGTGCTGGAGCTACGATTTGGCCTCATAGACGGCAGGAGCCGTACGCTGGAAGAAGTTGGCCGCGACTTTGGTGTAACGCGAGAGCGCATCCGGCAGATCGAGGCGAAGGCCCTTCGGAAGCTGCGCCACCCAACACGTTCACGCAAGCTCCGCGACTTCCTGGAATAAGGGCAGGGCGAAGTCCTGATCCAAGATACCCTTAACGGACAATAAAAAGAGGCCCCTCATATGAGGGGCCTCTTTAATTTTGCTCTTACCCGTCTGTCGAGATGATTCCCTGTTCATCAAGCATGGTGTGAAGCTCAGCCAGTGTCTGGCCATTTTCCCTGAGGGAGAAGCCATCAACCGCGAATACTGGCTCCCCGGCTTTGGCATCTATCGCACCGTTGCCCACTATCGTACGTATGACTTCCTTCTCCTCCTCAACGGATGGGAGAAGGTTCCACCCTGCCATCAAGGAGAGAGCCGCTATCAGCCCGTAGCCACCCCAGTTGGAGACGCTGGCGATAATCAGCTGCGACACCGTAGTAGTAGCCGGATCGTCGGGAAGCTTGTCGATAGCCGGAATATGCTCGGCCACGTTCCCCATGCCGATCTCGTTGCCGCCATCGCCAATACCGATTGTGTTGTCGTGGTGTTTGAAGAGGTAATCCAGCTTGGCGTGGTACTCGGAGGTGTCCTCGCCCCTAGCGTTCAGGTACCTGCCCGGCGTGGTGAAGCTGCACCGCTCGATGGCAATGACCACCGATGGTTGAAGCTTTTCCAACAAGTCCACCGCAAACGCCTCACTGGTCCCTGCATCTGCGATGGGGAACTCGACGACGTCGTCAGGATCGACCAAGCCCTCGAACAGCGGAGTGCTGTAGTGGTCGCTTACGTAGGTGACCTGGTAGCCCATAGCCTGGAGAGCCCGACCAATGAAGTAGGCTCCCGGCGGGCCATCCGTCTCAGAAGCACCTGCCCTGGTAATGTAGAAACCGGTAGCTATGAGAGCCCGGCCTGGGGCGTTGAGAATGAGTTTAGCAGCCTGAGAGCAGAAATCGTCCGGCAAGAACGGGCGTAACAACGCGATATTGCGCCAATCGCGGCTCAATATGATGTCCTCTATGGTTGTCATGCGGTTACGTTAACCACGCGTCTCTACTGCTTCTCCCCCGTGGTGGTCTTTCAGGTACTCTCTATAAATACTACACTACCTGTACAGATAGCAGCGAGGAGTTGGATTTGCCGGAAGCGCCGGATCTGTACGTCATCCGTGATTACCTGGAGAGCCACCTCACTGGCCTGACAATAACCAAGGCTGAGGTGCTGCGACCCATCGTCATGCGGTCGATGGCTGTTGAGCCTGATGCGTTGCCGGATGACATTGTAGGACGCTCGTTCTCGACCTTTTGGCGTCGAGGCAAGTTCCTTGGCCTGGGATTGACCACAGGCTCAGACGGTTCTGAGCGATTGCTGGTAGTGAACCCCATGCTCAGCGGTGCGCTCCAGCACTGCGCTCCCTCTGTGCGAGTGGCCAAACGCACCTTCCTAGTACTGACGCTCTCTGATGGACAGCAGCTACGCTACACCGACGACGACCAGATTGGCATGGTCTACTACCTGACGCCTGACCAACTCCCTCAGATCCCTCGCCTCACCGATCAGGGTCCGGACGTGCTGAACGAGCCTCTTTCGTTGGAGGAGTTCAAAGAGCATCTCAAGCCGTATCGTGGCGAGATTAAGGGTGTCCTGACTCGCGGGGGCGCCGTGTCAGGCATCGGCAACGCCTATGTGGACGAGGTGCTCTTCGCCGCGGGGCTGTTCCCTTTCAAAAAGCTGACATCCCTCTCCAAAGAGGAATTGGCGGCACTGCACCACGCTGTCTACACCGTGCCGGCAAACGCCATTCCGGTGCTCCAAGAACGCATGGGCGATGATATCCACCGCAAAGTCCGGGACTTCCTGAAGGTGCACGGCAAAGGCAACCAACCCTGCCCTACGTGTGGCACAAACATCACACACATCACGTCAAATGGCCACCTGACCGATTACTGTAAGAAGTGCCAACCGGGCTCGCTCATCGGTGGGAGGCCACTTAGTGGCTCTTGAGGCTGGCATCGAGTCCCACAAAAAAGGAAGCCCCCGGCTCTCCACCCTTTTGCGTAGCAACGTGGGGGTTTCTTTCCGGGGACTCCCGATAGTCAATACTATTCAGTTTCCGGGGCTTTTCAACCCCAGCCCTGCTACGCGTTGGGAAGGTTATACATCCGCAAAAAGTACGGAGTCAACGACTGTAAACAGCATCTTCATGTTGCATCTGGACGTGGCACTGTTGCTGATGCACTAGCTAGAACATTTAATCGATTTTCAATTGGATGGCACTCCCAATTTTCAATCCCTTTATGTCGGTTTTGGGGTCAATTGTTAAACTCGGAAGCGGGCCACCGTCAACCAGCGTTGGCGAGTATACTCATTGAACTACAATGGAGGTATAACGGCATGATAACCCCAGAGGTCGCAGAGGCCATGGCCAACTCGGTGATTCAGAGCCTGGCGCAACGGTTTGATACGGGCCACATGCCGGAGCTGCACACGCACCCAAACAACAGCCTGGTGACCCTGACCTACACAACGTACGTTGAAGGCTACATCAGCGGGAAGCCCTCCAAGGCGGTGGTTTACCTTGCCCTGATGGAAGATGATGAGGTTGCCCAGCACGTTGAGAAACTCGTATCCAGGATAGAAGAACCGTAGGATCTGGCGGCTCCCTTTTCGCAACAACCAAACCTCGACCATACAATGGAGGAACACGACTATGTTGACCCCGGAGCGCGCCCTTGGCATCTCTCGAGAGGTGTTCCTGACTGTCGTTGACGGCATCGACAAAGGCCACATCTCCGTTGGTGACGAAGCCAAGGAAGCCTTCACGCTGCTGAGCAATCTGGAGATTGAGCAGGCGGGCGACGGTCCCGGCCAAGCGGTGCTGTTCCTGGCAGTGATGGAAGACGAGAAGAAGGCCACAGACCTGAAGGCGCTGTTGAGCAAGCTGATGGAGAAGATCTAGGGTGGCTTTCCACCTACGTAGTCAGGAGGCACACAATGGCGTTCACGTACCCTTGCAGCGATTACCCCGGCATGGCCCCCTGCCCCGGAAAGTTCACGGCGTAGACCAAGGACGAACTATGGGAACACATTGAGCTCCACTCCTCTGTGGCCCACGAAGAGGACCCCAGCGAGTGGCCCGACGATGAGAGGGCTAAAATAGAGGCACTCATCATATCCGCCTGATACATCGGCAATTAGCTACAGAATTACAAGTTTACCCCCCTTCAGGAACCGCATGGCCTTCCCCTATGCTTGAAGCTGGTACTGCACCAGGAGGAAGCCATGGAAAACTCGCAGCGACTCCCCAGCGACCACAGCGAGATTGATGAATCGTTCTCAGATGTGTTTGAGACCCATCTGACGGACTGGAGCTACGCAATCACCTTCGGACTGCGTTCCGTACGCTCTGACGAGCCCCACAAGTACAACAACCAGGTTCGCATGCCCCTGGCCCAGGCAAAGGCGCTGGCCGTGCTAATGCTCAGGAACATACGACGCTACAAGCAGGCGGCGGAAATAGACATTGATCTGCCCCGAGATGTGCTTGAGAAGCTACAGATACCCCAGGAGGACTGGCAGCTCTTCCGCGACGCCTCTTAGAGGCATTTGCTGGCGGTGTAGTCGTCACCTTGGCCTGATATACTGGCCCCATGAATCGCTCAAGGGCAGTTGTTCTGGTTTTCAGCATAGCAATGCTAGGGGTGTTGATTGTGTTTGATACACCTGGGTGGTTCTTCCCTGTGATTATGCTGCCAGGCATCATCTATCTGGCATCCTCTCAAGCTAAGAAGAAGTAACACCCCTAGCCCCTTCAAGGGCTTTTGCCGGAACTCGGGGATTCTCTTGGACAAAAAATAAGTCCGGCTACTACCGGCTCCCCCCAGTTGTCCTAACCAAAGTTAGAAGAACCGGGTTCCGTTAGCTCCGGGCTCACCCACCAAGGTACCCTCGTGGTCCGTGGCATTTACCAGGGGTTACCTGTGCCACCTTCCAGTCTGAATATCCTCCCTAATTGCTCCTATCGGTCGCTGATTCGGCGACCCGCTTAACCGCCATCCGTATAGCGGTCCTCCATGCAGGGCTGGCTATCCTTCAATATTCCGCAAATGCAGAACCGGGAAGGAATCGTGCTCAAGCACTTTCCCAAGCCAATGTAATCATCCACACGGCCCGATTGGGCTCACGCGGAGCACTGGCGACCAGTCCCCCCAGCTAGTGGCACCCAAAGATGCTCTTGGCATAGCGCAGCCGGCCAAAGGTACATGCAAGAGCGGCCAGTAACGAGCTGACCCTCTACTCGACAGAGACCCGGTGAGGCTTTATGACCTGGCCGACAAAGTCGCCCATAGTGCCTCCTTGTTGCCCTCTGCCGAGAATGTTTATGCAGAGGGCACAACAACATTATAAAACATTGGTTCGCTTTTCCAAAGGGGGTTGAGTCGCTAAATCCTGCGGATTTACGCCTCCATCAAAAGCCCCTCAGGGGCCCCAAATTGCGGCTAGGGTGCTTCGCACCCTATAATGGCATACGGAAAAAGTCACTTCGGGAAGGGCATCCATGACCACCGCCCCTGAGATACTAGGAACGCTGCACAACCTCAAGACCATCGCCGTTGCGGAACTTGACGCCGTCACGGACGCCGACGGCATTGAAGCGTGGCGGATAACGTACCTGGGCCGCAAAGATGGCCGCATCACCATGATCATGAAGGGCATGGCGGTGCTAGACACCGACTCCAAGCGCACCGTGGGCGCAATGGCCAACGATGTCAAAGCCCTCCTTGAGAGCCAGCTTGAGGCCCGCATAGAGGACATGAAGTCGGCGCAGTTCACCCAGGCATCGGTAGAAGGTCGCCTGGACGTCACCCTGCCCGGCCGTCGCCCCGCCCTCGGTCGAATCCACCCCATCACGCAAACGCTGCGAGAGATCACCAACGCATTCGGCACTATGGGCTTCCAGATCGTCGAGGGTCCGGAAGTGGAGACCGACCACTACAACTTTGAAATGCTGAACATCCCCAAGGATCACCCTGCGCGGGACATGTTCGATACCCTGTGGCTTGACCACACCAACGCTGACGGCGAGCAGGACATGTTGCTGCGTACCCACACATCGCCCATGCAGGCGCGGGTCATGGAAGTGACCAAGCCCCCGGTGCGCGTAGTGGTGCCAGGTCGTGTCTACCGCTACGAGGCAACCGACGCCACCCATGAATGGCACTTCGCCCAAGTGGAGGGGTTGGCTGTCGATCAAGGCATAACCTTTGCCAACCTGAAGGGTACGCTGTACGAGTTTGCGAGGCTCATCTTTGGGCCCGAGCGTCGAGTGCGGTTCCGCTGCGATTTCTTCCCCTTCGTGGAGCCCGGCGTGGACATGTCGATCGACTGCTTTAACTGCGATGGCGCTGGCAACGTAAAGGGCTCCGACGATATGTGCCGCATCTGTCGTGGCAGTGGTTGGATCGAGATCATGGGCGCGGGCATGGTGCACCCACGGGTGTTGGAGATGTCCAACATAGACCCGTCCGTGTACACCGGCTTCGCCTTCGGCGTGGGCGTCGAACGTATCGCCATGCTCAAACACGGCATCGATGACATCCGATACTTCTACGGCAACGATGCCCGGTTCCTACGGCAGTTCTAGCAAACAAACCTAGAGGTAATACGTGAAAGTACCCCTGTCCTGGCTGAAAGCATACGTAGACGTGAACGTCCCGGTGGACGAACTTGCCCATCGCCTCACCATGGCCGGCGTGGAGTCGGGCGGCGTGGAGCAGCTTGGCGGCTGGAACGACACCTACGTGGGCCACGTGCTGGCGGTGGAGCCGCACCCCAACGCTGACCGGCTGCGCCTCTGCACCGTGGACATCGGGGCTGAGCAGCTTCAAGTAGTCTGTGGCGCACCCAACATGGCTGTCGACCAGAACATCGCCTTCGCCAAGGTGGGGGCTCGGATGTTCGATACCCACTCCGGTAAGACCGAGGCTCTGAAGCCAGCCAAGATTCGAGGCGTGGTCTCTGAAGGCATGATCTGCTCCGTCCTGGAGCTTGGCCTCGGCGAGGAGCACGACGGCATCCTGGTGCTTCCTGACGATGCACCCGTGGGTACGCTACTGGCCGATTACCTGGGCGATGCTGTCCTCGACCTTGAGGTCACCGCTAACAGGCCCGACTGCCTTTCTATCCTCGGCGTGGCGCGAGAAGTCGCAGCATTCCAGGGCACGTCAATAACGGAGCCGGACACAAGCTACCCGGAAGACGGCGAGCCGATAGATTCGCTGATCACGGTGGAAGTTGCCGACCCGGAGTACTGCAAACGCTACACAGCGTCCCTCATTACAGGAATAACTATTGGGCCGTCACCGCAATGGATGCAGGACAGGCTCAACCGCGCAGGCCAACGGCCCATCAACAACATCGTGGATGTGACCAACTACGTCATGCTGGAATACGGCCAGCCTCTACACTCCTTCGACTTCGATAAGGTCAAAGACCATCACGTCATCGTGCGACAGGCCGTAGCAGGCGAGGAGCACACCACCCTGGACGGCATCGAGCGGAAGCTGCAGCCACCAATGATGGTCATCGCGGACCCCGGCGGCGTCATCGGCCTGGCGGGAGTCATGGGCGGCGCGAACACGGAGGTCACGGAAGCCACCACCTCCATCTTGCTGGAATCAGCTAGCTGGCACCCGTTCAACACCCGTCGCACCGGCGATGCGCTCAAGCTGCGTTCAGAGGCCTCCGCGCGATTCGAAAAGGGCTGGCGTCCAGAGCTGCCTCCGTCAGCACTGCATCGCGCCACCAAGCTCATCATTGAAGTAGCAGGCGGCACTGCTGCCAAGGGCATCATCGATCTTTATCCGGGCCAGCAGGACGTTGCCAAAGTCACGTTGACGCTCGCTCGACTAGAGCGAGTACTCGGCATCACCGTCCCGTTGGACGAAGTGACCAAGACGCTGAACACCCTGGGGTTTGATTGCAACGCCATCAGTACTGACGCTGTAGAGGCCACCGTGCCAG
Source organism: Dehalococcoidia bacterium (assembly GCA_963582565.1). GTDB lineage: Bacteria > Chloroflexota > Dehalococcoidia > Lucifugimonadales > UBA1127 > UBA1127. The sequence goes on from CAUZTE010000030.1 coordinate 8,838, forward strand.
CCTGGCGCGCCGACATCAGCATTGAAGAAGATCTGGTGGAAGAGATTGCGCGGGTCATCGGCTACGAACGCATCCCCACAACCATGCTCTCCACACCCATCCCCCTCAGCCAGCCGGATCCGGCACGCGATCTCAAGGAAGAGGTTCGCGATCTTCTGGCCGCTGCGGGACTGCAGGAAGTCATCAACTACTCGATGGTCAGCGGTCAATCCATCGAGGTGACGAAGGGCACGGCTACCAACGATAAGGAGCCTGTGCTCCTCCGTGCCGCCAACCCCATGAGCCCTGAGCACGAATACCTCCGCACCACGCTGAAGCCCGGCTTGCTGAAATCGCTAGCCACAAACCAACGTCATGACAACGTTCCCCAGTGGTATTTTGAAGTGGGGCGAGAGTATCTGTTCTACGGCGAGGGATTCCCTGTCGAACCGGAAGTGGCTGCGGGCATCATGGCCGGCCCCGGCGCGCTCTCGACCTGGTCGAATGAAGAAACAGCTACCGGCTTCTACGATGCCAAGGGAGTACTGGAAACGCTATTCGAGCGTTTGGGTGTCGTGGCCAGCTACGAATCGACCGACGACGAGTTCTACCACCCCGGTCGCAGCGCCACGGTGACCGCGAACGGCCAACAGATCGCACAGCTTGGCGAGGTCCACCCTACGGTGCTGGAACACTTCGATGTCCGGGCCGAAGGCGCAGTCTACTTCGAGATCGACCTGGCAGCGTTGCTTGCGGCTCT
>CAUZTE010000031.1:0-9546 GCA_963582565.1 Dehalococcoidia bacterium
GAACTCAAGCTCCATGGCGTCCAGGTGGTAGCCGCAGGGCATGACCACGATGACCTCAGGGTCAAAGGCAGCGATCTCTTCCCATGTGACGACTCGCGAGGGCACGCCGACATCCACCAGGCACGTCGTTCCACCTGCTAGCTGCACCATCTCAGGAACCCAGTGGCCTCCTGCGAAGGGCGGATCCATCCACTCAAGGGTGAAGACTCGGGGTCTGTTGGCAGCCTTCTTGGCTTGCGTAGTCACAGCATCGATGCGCGCCTGAAGCCCCGCGACGAGCGTAGCGGCTTGCTCGTCCGTGCCCGTTGCTTTGCCGACATGCTCAATCGTTTCCAGGATGGCGCTCAGCGTCGTCGGCTCAAGTGACAAGATGGTGTGGTCGCCGCTGATCTGGCGAACGGCGTCCTGCACTGTGTCGTAGGACACGGCACAGACGTCGCATAGTTCCTGAGTGAGGATGAGGTCAGGGTCCAGCTTTTCCAGAAGCGCATGATCCAGGGTGTAGATGCTGCTCCCTTCATGGACAGCGCTAGTCACGTGGTTGTGGAGGTCTTTGTTAGACATGCTTGCCGGGTTGATATCGGCGCTGGTTATCGCCGGCAGCTTGCTGGCCTCTGACGGGTAATCGCACTCGTGGGTCACAGCCACTAGCTTATCCCCCAACCCCAGCGCAAACACAATCTCCGTGGTACTTGGTAACAGTGAAATTATACGGTCAACTGTAGCGTCCATCTTCCCATCTCCCATTCTGGCCCATATGCTGGATACGCGACCAATGGATTGAATCTACTGTTGACGAAGGGTAGTGTCAAGCAACATGCGTATTGTGTCCTGGAACATCCGTGCAGGCGGTGGAGTCCGTGTCGAACCGATTGCTGCACAGCTTGCTGCGTGGAACCCCGATGTCATCGCGCTGTCCGAGTATCGGGGCACGCCCGCCAGTCTCTGGCTGGCCGAGGCGTTGGAGCAGCAGGGGTTTATACACCAGCACTCTACGGCCAATCCACGCACCCCGGCGGTGAACAGCCTGCTATTGGCGTCACGATGGCCTATCAGCCGCATGCGACCACGTCCGTCACCCAAGGAGCCTCGACGTTGGGCGATGTTCCGGATAGCTGCGCCAATGCCATTCGCTATCGGTGCCATGCACGTGCCAAACCGGGTCACCGGTCGCAAGAGCGCGTTCCTTAATGATCTCCTCTCGATGGCGCAAGCGTGGCGACGTGGGCCTGCGTTGATCGTGGGCGATACCAACACCGGACGCATCGGCATCGACGAGGAATCGCAGGCTTTCGACCGTTTTGAGGACGATTGGATGCAGGGCATGGAGAAGGCGCGCTGGCATGACGCGTTCAGACGCATCCACGGGAAAGAGTTGGCGTACACGTGGTACTCACCGAATAAGGGGAACGGCTTCAGGCTGGACGAGGGGTTTGTGAACCGTAGGCTCATCAAGCGTATGACTGAAGCGCGATACGTGTGGGGGCAATTGGATGGGAGCACCAGGCGCGATGTTCTCAGCGACCACGCCGCGCTAATCCTGGACTTTACCGACTAGCTAGTCCCAAAACCCGGTGGCCATGACGCCTTTGGTGGCGGGTGGGTATACCTGATGGAACATCTCCACCTCACCCCACTCCCCTGATTCCATCATGGTTGCAACTTCCTGGGCATCTTCCTGGGATTTGTAGTTGCGTAGGCCTTGAATCTTTGTAGCGAGGTTCTTGGTTACATCAATGGCCATGGTCGGATTCGCCTCTGAACCGTCAACATCTAGTTTGAACTCCTCAACAAATATCTGAGGAACCGCGACGTAGAACAGTCGAGGATTCGTATCCACAGTTTCTCGGTATCGGTCAAACGCCGCATCCGTCGCGATATTAGTAGCTATGTGGTCGTCGTGGTGCGAAATGCCCGTGGGTCCCCAGGTGATGACCACATCCGGCTTCAGCCTCTGCATCTCAGCCAGAATCAACCCGACGTGCTCCTCAAATTCGGCATCTTTCAACGCACCATCAATATAGTCCAGCATTGTTGGCGGGTTCACGCCGTAGAGGTCCAGATTCGCTCGCAGCTCGGCCTCTCGAACGGCAGGCAAGTCCTCGCGGGCGATAACCATGTCCCCCGAACCCAGAGCACCCCACTCGCCGCGAGTGGCCGTGATGACATGTAAGTCTACACCCTCTTGGACGTAGCGCATGAGGGTGCCGCCGCTGACTGTTGTTTCGTCGTCGGGGTGTGAGTACACGGCCAAGATGCATCTTCGAGCCATTAGTCAAAAGCCTCCTGAAGTCAAAAAAGGTGAGCCGCAACCCAAACGGCCCAATCACAAACTCTACGGGTGGCACCGGGCAGTGTCAAACCCCTCTGCAGTGTTGACACTCTTCCCTAGCCTGCATATCCTACCGCCCTACGGCACACATATATTCAATAGCTATTGCGGAGGTTAATCATGATTCTGGTTACAGGCGGTATGGGTTTCATTGGAATGCACACAGTCCGGCAGTTGCTGGACGCTGGCGAGGACGTGGTCATTGGTGTCCATAGCTCTCGCAGAGAACCTGACATCTTCAAGGACGAAATCGGCAAGCGGGTGCAGATTGCACACGTGGACGTCACCAGCGGGTTCGGTCTCATCGATACGATGCAGAAGTACAAGGTCACGCGCATGGCTCACATGGTCGCGCCACGCCTCGGCGTCATGGGACCCGGCGATGAGCTGAAAACCAACACTGAGGGGCTGGTCAACGTCCTGGAAAGCGCGCGACTCGCAGGTCTTGAGCGCGTGGCGATTGCAAGCTCAGTCTCGGTGTATGCCGGTATCAAAGAAGGGCCCTTCACAGAGGACATCACCCTCCCAATGCAATCGGTTAATTCCACGGAAGCCTACAAGAAGACCTTTGAGATCCTGGGCGGTTTCTATGGCAGCCAAACAGGGTTGGACACTGTGTTCATGCGCATCGGCAACATCTTTGGGCCCCTGTACTACAGCGGCTTCAACCTGCCCAGTCGATTGGTCAAGGCAGCCGTTACAGGCGAGCCACCGGTATACGGCCCGGCAGGCACTCCGTTCTCAGAGGACGAGGGCGACTGGACATACGTGAAGGACGTATCCAAGGGCATTCAGTTGCTGGTCATGGCCGATAAGCTGAACCACCCTGTCTACAACATCAGCAGCGGCAAACCCACAAAACTAGGCGACCTTGCTGAAGCGGTTGGCAAAGCAGTCCCAGGCGCGAACTTTGAGCTGCAGGCTGGCAAAAGCCCCAACGCACGGAAGAGCCCGTACTCGGACATCTCTCGTATCGCTGCGGACACGGGCTACGGACCGAAGTACGCGCTTAATGACGCCATCCTCGAGTATGCCGATTGGATGAAGGCCACCCCAAACTGGAGCTAGGTAGGATTCATCCTGCACCTGAGTTGCCTGACGGTTACCTAAGGAAGAGTCCTAGCAAGGAGCAGACATAGTGGCAATAATGAAAACGTTTACGATAGCCGGGGTCGCATCGACGGCACCGGTTCCCCTGGCGGTTCAGCGGGGAGACCTGCTGTTTACCTCCGGGGTCATGGGCAAGGAATCCGACGGCAGCATTCCGGCTGACCCCGGCAGGCAGATGGAACTTGCCTTCCAGCACATGATTACGTTGGCGGAGATGGCCGGAGGCGATAAAGATTCCATCGCCCATATCTCAGTCGTGCTGAGCGACAACGTTCATCGTGACCACGTCAATGAAGTGACAATCAAACATTGGCCCGACGCTAATAACAGGCCCGCTCGCCACTCAGAGCAGGGCTCCACACCACCTGGCGCGATTGTAGAGTGCTACATGATCGCAGACGTGGGTGCCAACTCCGGCAAGCGCAAGATCTACGAGATTGAAGGCGTATCCCACACCGCACCGATCCCGCTGGGTATGCAGATGGGCAATCTGTTGTTCTCCGCAACAATCCAGCCTAGGGAGACGGGCAACGCCCCGGAGGACCCAGAAGCTCAGATCGCCCTCGCCTTCAAGAACACCCAGGATCTGCTGGCTTTGGCCGGCGGGACAATGGATGACGTTGCCCACATGAACACATTCATCAGGGATGCCGATGTCCGCAAGGCGTTGAACGGCAAGATTCGTGAGACTTTTCTGGAAGACGATGACCGCCCCGCACGCCACACGTACCAGGTGCCCATGAACGGAAAGACAGCGTTCAACCTGGAATACATTGCCGTGCTTGGCGGGGAAAAACGAAAGATTTATGAGATTCCCGGCGTCTCTCACAACGCGCCCATCCCTCTGGCTGTGAAGAAGGGCAACCTGCTCTTCTCCTCCACGGTAATGGGAAGAGAGCGTGATACCAGAAACGTCCCGGAAGACCCACAGGAGCGAATTGCCCTTGCCCTACAGAACATCAAAGACATCGTCGCGCTCGCGGGCGGGAAGCCTGAGAACATTGCTCGCATCAAAGTGGGAATCGCTGAGGGCGCACTTCGAGAGCAGGTCAACGCTGCCTGGCTTAAAGCCTTCCCGGACGAAGCCACCCGACCGGCCCGCAGCGTGGCTGAGGCCTTCGTCCCAGACGATGCATTGTTCGAGTGCGATTTTATTGCAGTGTTGGACAATTAATTCTTTAGGTAGTAAGGTACCGCGAGATATTGCTTATTTGGCAGTTAAAAGAGGAGGAGACACATGTTTAAAGGAACTCAAGTCCTAGATGTCCATGGTCACGTTTCCGGCCCGCCCGTAGTAAATAGCTGGATTGATATGGGCTTTGCTTCCGGCCACGTAGGCCAGAGCCCCTATCGCATCGGCGATGGCAAGAGCGGCATCCGTGCAGACGGTGGCACGCTCAGTGATGAAGCGATGAAGGGAGCCAACCAGCGACACGTTGATTGGATGACCGACCGCAACATCGACGTGCAGGTCCTCGGACCTCGCCCGTTCCGCATGATGGGTTGGATGCCACGGCATCTTCTACAGCGCTGGTGCGAGTTCACCAACGACACCATCGATCACCAGACCCGGAACTTCCCGGACAGGTTCCTGTCCACAACCATGCTCCCACAGATTGCAGAGGCACCTGATCTCAGCAACTGTGTACCTGAGTTTGAGTTCAACATCAAGGAGCGTGGCTTTGTTGGCACGTACTTGAGCCCGGACCCGGATGGCCGCCACAACTCCCCAGGCATGAACGAGGCCTACTGGCATCCCGTCTATGAAGTGTGCGAGAAGAACGATGTGCCGGTATTCATTCACGGCACCAACTGCCTTGACCCCCGTATTGCCCACATCCCGGGCAACTACCAGGTCGGCTTCGTGGTAGAGACATTCTTGGCCACACGAATCCTGGCCTACAGTGACCTGTTTGAAAAGTTCCCCAAGCTGCGCATCTGCATTGCCCATGGCGGTGGCGCACTTGACCGGTTCGTCTCCAGCTCCAACCACAAGGGCAACTACCAGGGCGAGAACCTCTGGTTCGACACCTGCCTGTATGACATTGACTATTTGGCTCTGTCCATCAAGCAGTGGGGCGTAGCCCAGACCGCTTTGGGCACAGAGGCCCCCGGTTCCGGCGGAGCAATCCGTCAGGCAGAGGATCACCCGTCTCAGTTGAACCTTGGCCGGACATCCGACGACCTTCTCCCGATCATCGACGCCAACCCGGCGTTGTCTGAAGCGGATAAGATCGCAATCGTCCACGACAACCCGCTGAAGGTATTCCCCCAGTTCTCAAGGATTAAGCCTAAGTAAGCGGCACATCACTTCCAGCTAACTGGAAATAAGAAGAGCCCCGTTTCGCAACTGCGGAGCGGGGCTCTTCTCTTTGGGTTCTTATAACAAAGAAGCTTAGGCAAAAAAGAAAGGCCTGCTGAGCAGCAAGCCTTCCTAAACGTTCAAGAGTTTACTTGGTCTAGTCGCCGTCCGGCGCAGGTCCTATCGGGCCATGGTTGTGGCCTGCATGGGCATCGCCCCCCTTTTGGTTGGAGCCCATGTCTAGATCCATGGCCTTTTCTACAGCCTCACCCTTCTCCAGGCGAGAGACCATCTCAGTCATGTGCTCATTCGGCTCATCCTGAAAAGTATCCTGCATCTTGTTGAAGAAGTTGGCCATTGACCTGGGGTCGGTGTAGTTCACCCCGTCCAGGAGTTCCTGCTTGTTCAGATTGTTCACATCAAACGATGGCTTCATCACTCGAAAGGCCGAGAACAACCTTCGGAGGTCGGTGCTACCGCAGTGCTCGCACGTGCCAGTCGCATCCGTAGTCATTGATCGGAAGAAGATCGCAACCTTGGAATTACAGCTACCGCATCGAAATTCATATATTGGCATAGTGGGCTCAGTATAGCTGTATCCAGTCTTAAAGCCAAGTCTGGACTTCGTCCAGGCCTATATACCTGGCGGTTACTAATGGGCGAAGAATCGCTCCTCGTCACTCTGAACCAGAGCAGCCCTATGTTGTACACTGACGCACAGCCCCACACCATCTCCCTCATCTCGATTGGAGGAAGATCATGGCAAAGGCGTTCATCATGATTACCGCAGAACCTTCTGAGACGGAAGCAATTGCGGCGCGGTTACGGAGCATGAGCGGACCGGTGGTTTACGAGGTGCTTGGGCCCTTCGACTTCATCGTTGATCTCCAGGCGGACACATCGGAGGAGCTGACGTCCGCATTGCGAGGCAACATCCGTTCCATCCCAGGGGTCAGCGCTACCCTCACCTGTACGGTACTTGAACGCGAAGACACTTAACGGGCACTCCGTTAACGAAAGAGCAGTATGTCAGAAGCAATGGACGCCCTGATGGAGCGGGTTATTACCTGCCGCGCCTGCCCACGATTGGTTGAGCATCGAGAGCGGTCCGGCGAGGTCAAGGTAAAGCGGTACATGGACTGGGACTACTGGGCCAAACCCGTTCCAACCTTCGGAAGCCCGGATGCAGAAGTCTGCATCATCGGGTTGGCTCCGGCCGCCCACGGGGGGAACCGAACGGGTCGCATGTTCACTGGTGACCCTTCGGCAGACTTTTTGGCAAGTGCGTTACACGAAGCAGGGTTCGTCACTCAGCCTACATCCCAGCACCGTGGCGATGGCCTGGAGATGATCAACGCGTGCATCACGTCCGCCGTCAGGTGTGCGCCGCCCGAAAACAAACCCACGGTAGAAGAGCAGGCGCAATGTCGGCTCTACCTCATTGAAGAATTGGGCCTCATGCCAAACGTGAAAGCCGTGTTGGCCCTGGGCAAGCTGGGCTTTGACAGCTACTTGCGTGTGGCCAAGGAGCAGGGACTGGTCAGGCCGAAGGGCGTGGTATTTGGCCACCGAGTTCGCTACGACCTTGGCCCCGGGTTCCCCACCCTCTTCGGGTCGTACCACCCCAGTCCTCACAACACGTACACGGGTCGATTGACCCACGATGGGTTGGTAGCCGCGTTCCGGGACGTGCAGGAGTTCCTTGCTGAATCAAAAGAATGATGAAGTGTAAATAAAAAGAAGCCCTCCCGATTGGGAGGGCTTCTTTTTATAGGTTCGAAAGAGTTCTAGCCAGTGTAAGGCAAAGGCTCAGAAATCATGTCCTTGATGCGATCTGTGATCTCGCTCTGGTCATGACCACGATACAGGTTGACGCGGTTTCGGTTCGGGTCACCGCCGTGCCAGTACTCGTAAATCTCCTGCCGCATGGCGAAGGATGAAGCGGACAAGTCATGGGCCAAGCGATACAACCGTGACTTGTACTCTACGGTGACGTCCTTACCGCGCATGTACTTGTCCAAAAAGGGTCGAAGGTCCGAGTTGGCCAGGTCCTTCTCGCTGGGCTGCATCACCACGCCGGAGCCGCCGATTTGTCGGAGTAGCTCCACCATTCGCGCAGAGAACTGAGCGAAGAACATGTTCATGCCCGTGCCACGGCCAACGGACATGAGCCCGCCTTGTGTCATATAGGCTGACTGTTCCAGGCCGTTGATGGCATGGCGCCAGATCTCTGTGAACATGATCATCTCACCGAGTTTGGCTGCCACTTCACGGAACTCACTCACACCAATGGCTTCAGCAATCATTGTTGCCACAGCGGTCATTGTCTTCATTCGTTCGTGGATGCGGATGTAGTTGCTCCACCCCTGGAAGTTGGCTCCGCCTGCTAGACGCTGAACCATTGAAGAAGCGTCATACAGCATGAAGACCCTATCCCAGGGAACCAGGCAGTTATCAAAGAAGAGCATGGAGTCCTGTTCGTCGTACTTTGTGGCGAATGGGTGACCCCATGTGCCGGGGTACTGGGAGACAGGCTCGCGGCAGATGATCTTCAGGCCCTTGGTGTTTGAAGGGATGGAGAATGCCTGAATAAACCGTGGGTCTGCTCGTCGCACAAAGGTGGCAGACAGGGAGACATACGTGTCGTTACTCAAGTGAGCGGCTGAAGAGAGTTGCTTAGCACCAGAAACGATGATGCCCTCGTTGGTCTCTTCCACCACGTGGAGTGACAGTTCTTCTTCCTTGATCTGACGGGTCTCGTTCTGGGGCTGCTGGCTGCGGTCTACCTGAGGATCGCCAAGAGCGTGGGTCAGGAAGATGTCGTTCTCCTGGCAGTAGGTGTGGTAGTTCACAATGTTCTCGCCGAAGTCGCAGTGCGGGTTCTTCACCGCGCTCAGGGCTTCCCTGTTGTTGTACATACCCAAAACAAACTGGGGAAGCAGGTCCGGGCCTCGCCCAAACTGACCCCAGGCTTGCTGGTTCCAGATTTCACTGTTGCGCCGCTTCTTCTTGAGGTCCTCAAGGTTGCGGGGCAAGAGGTAAGAGATGCTGCAGCGCACGCCGCTTTCTGATACAAAGGTCATCTGATCCCTGTATTCGTCCGTGTGCTGAAGTTCATATATCCGTGCAAGTTCATCAATCGTGCTTGCAAAGGCAGGATGTGTTGTAACGTCCTTCACAATCTCACCATCAAGCCAGACCTCGCGACCATCACGCAAACTTTCCTTGTACCGTGCTGCGTTGTGAGCACCTTGGGGCTTCTTAGTATCCAGAACCATAGCTATTTCCTCCTATGCCTACGTTCTCCCCCATGGAAATCGCCAGTCATAATGAAACATTCATAAAAAAGGAACTAGAGGTACCCCCCGTAGTCCCTTTTCCCCTAGCTTACGCCGCTGGGAAGTATAGTCAAGGGCCAAACGGTCCGGCAGGCGGCCTTTAAGCCCTTCGCAGTTGACAGCCTTTGGGGGCAACAGTAGCATACGCGCACTAACGCACCTACGTTACTTAAAACTATGCTCAGGAGGCATTACAATGGCCAACAAAGTTGAAGTAGAGACAGTAGCAGAAGCGTATTTAGAGCTTTTGGCAGCCAGAGGAGTGGAGTACTTTTTTGGTAATGGAGGAACCGACTTCGCACCGATTTTGGAGGCTTACGCCAAAAGGTTCAGCCAGGAGCAGATGCTCCCCAAACCCATTCCCGTACCTCATGAAGTTACAGCTGTTGCCATGTCCCACGGCTACACAATGGTGACAGGTAAACCCCAGGTGGTCATGGTCCACACCCTGCCAGGAACAGCAA
>CAUZTE010000032.1:0-9525 GCA_963582565.1 Dehalococcoidia bacterium
TCGCTGCGGCGAGGGGGACTAAAGCCATCTGGCCCGCGGGCCAGACCCAGGCTTATATATCTAGGCTATAGCCAGGTTCTCTACCTCTGAGTACTCAACAAGCTCGTTCATCTGGGCTTCCCAGTCTTTGAACGCTGCCTGGACCTCTGGACTTCCAAGCGACTGGTAGAGTCCAGCGATCTCACTGGGGTCTTCTACTTCCCATTCCATGATGACCCTATCGCTGCGGCCAGAAAGGAAATCGGTCAGGTATCGGCTCTTGAACGAGAACCCGGCCTTTTGCATTAGTCCATCTGCTTCTTTCATGAGGGTCACCAGCGGGCCAGATTTGCCGATCCTTGCATAGAACACTCTTCGATGAATAATCGTCATGACATACCTCCTTGGAATTTGGAGGTTCAGCGTCGCATGCCGCTCTACCTCAGTCCATTAACAACGCGCTATGTGTCGCTGCGGCGAGGAGACTAAAGAGGTCTGGCCTCCGGCGTAGACTAAAGCCCGCCATTGACCGTAGCTTCACACCACTTTATGATTCGGGCGTTGAATCACAGGTCGAAGCGATGAATGTTAATTGTAATCTTGTAATGTGAGGCGAATGATGGTTGATGGAAAGCGGGTTCTTATCACCGGGGTGTCTGGTCAAATTGGTGGCGTGGTTCGCGACGCGCTCGTCGGCGAGCATGATGTGTCCGGCATCGACATACGCAAGGCCGACGGCTTCGAGACGACCGTGGCAGACATGACCGACCTGGAAGCTATCCAGCCTGCGTTCGAGGGCATCGACACCGTGGTGGATCTGGCCAACAGCCCTCAGGGCAACCTTCCATGGCATGCTGCCTATCGCAATAACATCCCTGCCATCTATAACGCACTGGAGGCCGCCAAGCGCGCCGGGGTGAAGCGCGTCATCTTCGCCAGCTCCAACCGAGCATCGGAGAACTACGAGCTCGACCAGCCGTATGCCAACATCTGCGCAGGCGACTACACAGGCCTGGAACCGGGCAAGTTCCCAATGATCACGCCTGACATGCCCGTTCGACCCAGCGGCCCTTACGGCATTGCAAAGGCGATGGGCGAGGCGGCGGCTCGGTACTTCTCCGACAGACATGGGTTATCGGTGATATGCCTGCGCTTCGGCACGGTGCGGCCAGACAGCAAGCCCGCCAACGTGCGCCACTTCGCTACGATCTTCAGCCACCGAGACCTTGCCCACCTGGTGGAGCGATGCGTTGTGGCACCGGACTCGCTGCGGTTCGCGACGTTCTTCGGGGTGTCCAACAACACGTGGCGCTTCTGGGACATCAGCAACGCCCAGGAGTTGGTGGGCTTCGATCCGCAGGACAACATGGAGGTTTTTAGGTAAAGCTGGGTCTGGACCCATGTGTCGCTGCGGCGAGGAGACTAAAGTACACTGCCTCCGGCGGGGACTAAAGACAGGCCTATGCAATGCGGTGTTAGAGATTGTCGGCCAGGTCTTTGTAGTGCTGGAGGGCGTCCATCTGCTGTCGGGGGGTATCCAGGCCGACGGCGCGGGTGCTGAGGGTCACGATCTCCACACCCATCTCCTGCCACTCTTTATAGGCCGCCAACACATCAGCGTCGGTAGGGTGGTCTACAAGCTCGATGCGCCCCTCAATACCGATGCTGGCGGGGTCACGATCAACATCCTCGGCAAAGCTGTATAACCTATCGAGCATGGCACGGTTGTCCTCGTAGGTCTGCACCTGGGGAGACGTTATCCAGCCATCGCCCATGCGAGCGGTACGTTTGAGAACGGCATCGGAGGCGCCACCGAACCAGACGGGTATCGGTCGCTGGACGGGCATCGGGTTGATGCCTGCCGCATCGATGTGATGCCACTTGCCATCGAACGTGACGGACCGCTGCGTCCACAGCGCTCGCATCAACTCAACCTGCTCCTCTGAACGAACGCCTCTGTTGGTGAAGTCCTCTCCAAGGGCGTCGTACTCCACCTTGTTCCAGCCGAGGCCCACGCCCAGTCGGAAGTTGCCGCCGGTGAGGATGTCCACCTCCGCGGCCTGCTTGGCCACCAGCACGGTCTGTCGCTGGGTGATGACGACCACGCCCGCCACCAGCTCCATATCCGGCACATCCGTAGAGAGGAACGCGAACTGGATGAAGGGGTCTGGCGTGAGGGTCTTGTTGGTGTATGGCCTCGACCAACCCACGTGCACTGCGGGGTCGACGCCTAGGACGTGATCCTGTATCACCAGGTGTGTGTAGCCCAGCTCCTGGGCGTTCTGCGCATACTCTCGAATCATGTCAGGGCCGGGGCCAAGCTCCACCGTTGGCAAAACAACACCGAGGTTCATTGGGGGCTCCTCATCGATACAGGTTGCCAGAAGTATTGGGGCCAGCTTGAGTCGCTGTCAACGCGTAGCTGCATCTTGTAGCAGGACTGTGCATCTAAATCGCTGTTGTGCCTCCAGCGGACATGTCGCATCCTGCAGGGGACTAAAGCCCGTACTGCCTCCGGCGGGGACTAAAGCCGACTTGTTCGGCCCCTCTGGCCCGCAGGCCAGTCTCAGAAATACGTTGCCTCCGGCGGAGACTAAAGCCGCCTGGCTTGACCAGTGCCATGTCTGTGGCTATCCTCCCGTAACTGTTAACTATCGGAGGGCTCTACATGGCATGGGGTGAAGAGATTATTCAGGGGCTCAAAGACGCGGATTGCAGCCTCATCGGCTACGTCCCGGACGGCATCACATGGCGAGTACTCCGACTCATGGAACAGGACCCCTTCTTCCACATGGTGCCCTCCTCGCGGGAAGAGGAAGCGGTCGGCATCATCTCCGGTGCCTACGCTGCCGGGAAGCGTGGCGCACTCTTCATGCAGAGCAGCGGCTTTGGCAACTGCATCAACGCGCTGGCTACGCTGAACATCCCCTATCGCATCCCCATCCCCATGTTCATAGGCATGCGAGGCGGGCCAGGCGAGTTCAACATGGCGCAGATACCCGGTGCTAGGGCCATCCCCGGCATCCTGGACTCGCTAGGACTCCAATACTTCAACCTCACCCGTGAGGACGAACTTCCCAAGATCATTAAGGGCGGGATCGAGCTGTGCTACGCCGGGAGACTCCCCGTAGCCAACCTCCTCTCCACCCTGCTTACTGGAGGTCGAGATGCTTAGAGTCGATGCCATACAGTCGGTGCTTGATCGGGTGAAGGACGAGCCGATCATTTCGAACCTAGGCGGCACCACGTTCCACCTCCACAACCTATCGGAGGGGCGCGACGCCAACCTGTACACATGGGGCGCGATGGGCCTGTCATCGTCGATAGGCCTGGGCGTGGCCCTTGCTGCACCCGACAAGAAGGTCATCGTCATGGACGGCGATGGCTCGTTGCTCATGAACCTGGGCTCGCTGGGCACCATCGCGCGACAGGACCCGAAGAACCTCATCCACATCGTGTGGGACAACCACCAGTGGGCCGGCACCGGCGGTCAGCCGACGCACACGGCAGGAGTGACCGACCTGGCAGCTGTGGCGAAGGGCGCGGGCATCCCCAAGGTTGAAGCGGTGGCCACGCTGGAGGGACTTGAAGAGGCCTTTAACCGCGCAATGACCGAGGATGGGCCGTGGTGCATCGTCGCGGACGTTGAAGGTGGGGACAAGCCAAACCGGCCTGAGGTCTCCATCGAGGAGAACCTGCAACGGTTTAGGCGAACGTTCGGCCAGGTCTAGGCGACTCTTCGGGACTTGCCCGCTCTCATGGCGCCACGTATCATGAGGGCACGACTCGCATATGGAGGTCAGCATGGCTGGCGCATCACAGATCACCCCTCTCGTCGTCCGTGACGGCAATCCCGTGGGAAACCCCTCACCGTTCTATGCCACCTTCTCCGGCAAGGGGAGCCAGGACTCAGTGCAGTTCCACCTCTTGATAGAATCAAGCGCCACGGAAGCAGAAGCCCTGTGTCAACGCGCCCTTGGCTCCTTCCAGAAGAGCCTCACCAGCGGTAGCCGCGCATCCCTCACCTCATTGCTGAACGAGGCGTTCCAGACCTGCCACAAAGACCTTGAAGCTGCTAACGCGCCCCATGACATGGCGAGTCGCGTAGGCGTTGGGGCGACCTGCCTGGCCGTTCGAGGCGATGATGCGTACCTGGCAGCGGTGGGCGATTCGATCATGTACATACGTGACCAGCACGGTGTCAGTAAAATCACACCGGCGGTTCAGGGGACATCCTCCCCGGCCCTGGGAGTCTCATCAGACCCCATAGAGGTAACTATGGCTCGCCCATCCCTCACCCCAGGTGAGTCCCTGCTGGTAGCCAGCGGCTCCTTGGAGGACGCGGCGGGCTACGATGTACTTGAGAACGTCATGGCCACATCACCCCAGGCGGCGGTTGAAAAGCTGTCCATCCTGATGGGCGACGCCCCCCTTTTCCTGGCAATCATCCTCAACGCCCCCGGCAGCTAGAATGCTGGTCCTTGGCATTGAGACCTCCTGCGACGAGACGGCCATAGCCGTTGTGCGTGACGGCCGTGAGATCCTCTCCAACGTCATCAGCTCCCAGGTTGAAGTGCATGCTCGATACGGCGGCGTCGTACCCGAAGTCGCATCTCGACAGCACATGTTGGCCATCACCCCCATCTATCGAGCAGCATTGTTAGAAGCAGGCGTGGCCCCCAATGATCTGGATGCCATAGCCGTCACTGCTGGCCCCGGGCTGGCGGGTTCGCTGCTGGTGGGCGTGAACTACGCTAAAGGCATCGCGTTGGGCCTAGGAGCACCCCTGTACGGCATGAACCACCTTGAGGGACACATGTACGCGGGGTGGCTTGAGCCTGGCCCCACGCCTGAGGACGCTATCGGCTTCCCTATGGTGTGTTTGCTGGTATCGGGCGGTCACACGGAGCTTGTCCTGATGCGAGGGCACGGTGACTACCAACTGCTGGGCAGTACGCGGGACGATGCAGCCGGCGAGGCCTTCGACAAAGCTGCACGAGTACTAGGCCTCGGATACCCCGGCGGCCCTGCCATCCAAAAGACAGCCGAGCGTGCAACGCGCATCGAGCCGCTGCCACGAGCGTGGATGCGCGGGACGTTGGAGTTCAGTTTCAGCGGCCTCAAGACTGCGCTTCTGAACAAAGCACGTGAGCAAGGTGTAGCGGTGGGCGCTCCCTTGACCCGAGCTGACGAGGATGTTGCCGGGGACAGGCCTGAGGGCCTGGACGAAGCTGGTGAGGAACGGCGAAACGCTCTGGCTGCCGGCTTCCAGGAGGCGGTGGTGGATGTGCTGGTGACGAAGGCGCTGGAAGCCGTGAAACAACACAGTGCACGGGGCATCATTGTGGGCGGCGGCGTCTCGGCCAACGCATCGCTACGAGCCACCATTCAGGAGAAGTCGCCGGTTCCGGTGGTCATACCCCGACCCGTCCTCTGCACCGACAACGGCGCAATGATCGCTGCGGCAGCGTTCTACGCCCAACAACGAGGCCTCCAACCGGACATAGCCGTAGACGCCAACCCTCGGCGCCCCTTAGGGGCTTCTGCTCCCTGACGGTTACCTAAGCGAGTTGTTTAGATATCGCCCCGGCGGATGGCATGTGTCTGGGACTGGCCTGCGGGCCAGCGTTTAGTTCCCAGCAGCCTTCTGAGCAACCGCAAATGCAGCGTTGCCCTTCTTGAAGTCCTCTACCGCTTTCTCGCCACCCAGCATCCCCGGCCCTTCCGGCCGGACGAGGCGCAGACCCACCATCTCGCGGTAGAACTCGTTGACCATACCCTCTGACGCTTTGTGCTCACGGATGGTGACAGTCTCTTCCAAAGCTGTCCGAATATCGGCTGAGTCTGTCCACGATGCTTTGTACGCCACTCGCCCCGTGTGGTCGATGATCCATGACATGTTGGACAGGCCGCTGTAAAGGCGGTGGATATCGCCGTTGAGGTTATCGATGACCATCTGCCGGTTCATGCCGCGATCCCTCAACATCTGCGCCTGACTGACCTTCTGCTCGAAGGAGGTGTGATGCGGGATGAGCTCGCCGGGATGGGCCTCCCTGGTGTACACGAAGAGGAAGTGGACGCGGTCGCCGTAGTCCTTTGCCAGCTGTTCCATTAGCGGACCCTCCGCTACGCATGGCGGTCAGGTGATGCTACCGAACTCGATCATCACAGGCTTGCCTCGCAGGTCTGACAGGCTCAACTCGCCGCCTTCCAGTAAGGGCAAGGCGAAGTCCGGGGCCAGCTCACCGGCACGAACGACCTCGTATCGAAGGTAGTGCTCACGCTCACTGGTGCTTTTGACCCAATCGATGAAGTTGTAGGGTTGTCCCAGGAATTCCGTCTGCTTCTGTTCCGCTTCACGTGCCATGATTCCCCTCCCAGTCAGGACTCGTCCTGCACCTATGTCCCCTGCCCAGGGCTAGGCCCTGGGCCCGTGTTCCCTGACGGGTGGCGATAGCGGTTAGCTAAATCTCAACTTTCCCAGTCCACCCGCGAAGCACAGAAGTGGTTAAACCACTTTGACGACGCCGTCAGCGGTACCTTCCAAGAAGGCAGTGAAGGGGTAGCCACGTCGGGCCAACTCCGCATCGCCGCCCTGATGTCGATCGATGATGGCAGCGACGTGGACCACCTTGCAGCCCTCCGCTTCTGCGGCTGCTATCGCCTGGAACAAGGATCCGGCAGTACTGCAGGCATCGTCGACGATAAGCACCTTGGAGCCTGGTTTGAGCGGCCCCTCTATCAAGCGACCGACGCCGTGACCCTTGGCCTCTTTCCGAACCAGGAAGCCCGTAACCGGCGAGCCCTGGAGTTGGCTGGTGAGGACGACGCCAGCGACGATGGGATCAGCGCCCAGGGTCAGGCCACCAATGGCTTCCGCACCGCAGTCGATAGCCACCTGGAGGAATTCCGGGCCAAGGAGGCTGGCCCCTTCGGGGTCAAGGGACAACAGCCGGCCATCAAAGTAGTAGGTACTCTTCTCACCGGAGCTCAGTGTGAAATCGCCGTAGGTCAGTGCACCAAGCTCCATAGTCCGGGCCAGGATGCGTTCTCGCTGCGCCGTAGTCATCGTTTCTCCTTGTATAGTCCATACTCTTGAATGTAGCTGGCCACTGGCTGGGGTACCAGGTATCGTACGGTACGACCTTCCGCCACACGCTCCCTGATGTCTGTTGCGCTGACGCCGATGGCCACATCGCCTACCGTCACCACCCGCTTCCCGATGCCGGGCAGTGTCGCTTCGAGGGGCGTGAGGTCCAGCGCTTCCTGAGCAGGACGCCCGACGACTGCCAGGGTACACAACTCCAGGATGCGCTCCGGCTGAATCCACCGTCCGAAGTCCTTCAGGGCATCTGCGCCGATAATGAAGAAGTACTCTGTCTGCGCGCCGTAGTCCTCCTGCATCTCTTCCAGCGTCTCCACCGTGTACGAGGGGCCGTTGCGCTCCAACTCCACGGGCGAGACATGGAAAGCAGGGTTGTCCGCGATGGCAGCAAGCACCATAGCCAGTCTGTGTTGGCTTGGGGCAATGGTGGAGTCCGCCTTCATCCAGGGATCGCCAGCGGGGACGAAGATGATGCGGTCCAGACCCAAGGAGGACATCGCCTCCTCTGCGATGATGAGGTGGCCGAGGTGTATGGGGTCGAATGTACCGCCAAGTATCCCCAGCTTCACCGTGCGCACTCCCTCTCCATCGATGTTCAAAGTTCCAGAGTGCATGGTAGGGATGGCGCGCCGGGCCAGTCAAGGTGAAAACTCGCCGGTATTGGCTACTCTTCTTCCGGGCCGATCATATCGCCCCAGGGGAAGAGCCAATCGCCGATCTGGATGGGGTCTCCGTATTTGACCCCTTTAGCTTCCAACCCCGCCAGGATACCCAATCGCATGAACTCTCTGAAGAGCTGCCCAACGATTCGCGGGTCATCCAGGTCTACCAGGGCAACCAGCCTCTGTGCCGTGACCCACCGCACATCCAACGTCCCGTCTTCCAGGACATCAATAAACCCGGTCTTAAGCCGTCGGGGAGCGCCATCAATAGCGATGACCTTCTTGGGCTTCCGTTTCTCAGCAGTAGGGTCAACGCCCGCCAACAACTTATCGAGCACCACCTGGATGCCATCGCCGGTGGCTGCGGACATGCTTTGGGGTTCTACGCCGAGGGTAACAAGCTCCGCCATCAGGTCTGGTAGCCGTTCCTGTACCTCTGACAGATCGATCTTGTTGATAACGACGACCTGTCTTCGGTCGGCCAGCTCAGGCATATAGAGTTGCAACTCCTCGTTGACCTGTTTGAAGTCCTTGATGGGGTCTATCCCCTCACCGTCCAGGATATGAAGGAAGACGCGTGTTCGTTCCGCGTGACGCAGGAACTCATGGCCAAGGCCTACACCCGCGTGGGCACCTTCTATCAAACCGGGAATATCAGCCAGGACAAAGGTTTCCCCACGGTTTTCCACAACACCAAGAACAGGCTCCAGGGTAGTGAATGGATAGGCAGCAATCTTGGGACGAGCAGCAGTCACTCGGGCTAGAAAGCTAGACTTCCCTGCGTTGGGCACACCAATGACGCCCACATCTGCCAGTACTTTGACCTCAAGAGAGAGCTGGCGGGTATCGCCCGGCTCCCCTGCCTCGCGCAGAAGGGGTTCCTGGTTGGTTGAAGTTACGAATCTGGCGTTTCCCCTACCCCCGGAACCTCCACGAGCTATAAGTACCTTCATACCTTCTTCAGAGAGATCAATCGGGGGGACACCTTCATCAGTTCCAAGGGCTTGGGAGACAATGGTGCCAACAGGAACACGGATCTCTATATCCTCTCCGTTCCTGCCATGTTTGTTGGATTGTTTCCCCCCCGTGCCGTGCTTCGCACGATATCTTCGTTTATACGAAAGGTGTTGAAGGGTATTCTCATCAGAAGTAGCAATAAGGTATATCGAACCGCCATCTCCGCCATCGCCACCTTCAGGGCCACCACGGGCAACGAACTTCTCCCGACGGAACGCTAAGAATCCATCGCCACCATTTCCAGCTTGAACAACAATCTCAACAGTATCTATCATAAGTTTATATAAAGATTAGCCTTAGATTACCTAATAAAGGTAGTAATAACGCTGTTCGGTTTGTTTGAAAGTTATCTGAGAACCGAGTGCGCTTCCTGTTATTGTAGCAGTTACAAGCCGGGGGAATCTTGTTGGAGTTCTAAACAACCAACAGAGCCTGTTGAAACCATCATCCTGATATTGGGGGTTCCTGCCCTGAAACTACCATGAATCCCCGTTGACCATGCGGAAACCAGAGGGCTATACTTTCAGGGCATTGGCCAAGTAGGCTTAAAAGAGACACCTGATTCCAAAGCTGATACTCAGGGAGGCTGTGTGGCAAACCCACCGCGGGAAGCTTGTGGCGTTGTTGGCGTTTTCACCCCCGGCGAAGCGGCAGCCAGAACTGCCTTCTTCGGCTTATTCTCCCTTCAGCATAGAGGCCAGGAGTCTGCCGGCATTGCGGCAGCGGACGGGACCTCTATCTCCTGTAGGACAGAGATGGGAC
>CAUZTE010000033.1:0-9476 GCA_963582565.1 Dehalococcoidia bacterium
TGTGGGGTGTACCCGGGGGCGATCTCACGCATCAGGAAACCTTCTGGTGTAATGTCGAAGAGGCCCAGGTTGGTGACGACTTTCTTGACGACGTTTACAGCCGTTACCGGCAACGTGCAGCGCTTCAGCAGTCGCGGTGAGCCTTCACGTGTCGTGTGCTCCAGCGCTAGGAACACCTGCTTGGCACCCACAGCCAGGTCCATGGCCCCGCCGATTCCGCCGCCCTTGCGCCCCAGCGTCTTCCAGTTGGCGAAATCGCCGTTCTCAGCAACTTCATACGCACCCATGACCGTTACGTCTACATAGCCGGCACGGATTAACGAGAAAGAGTCGGCATGGTGGATGATGGCGGCACCCTTTTGTAGCGTGACATGCTGCCCACCGGCGTTGACCAGGTGGATGTCCTCTTCGCCCTCAGCCGCCAATGGGCCGTAGCCGATGACGCCGTTCTCCGACTGAAACAGGATGTCCATGTCACCGAAATCGTAGTTGGAGCACAGGGTGGGCATACCTACACCCAGGTTTACCACCCAACCATCCAGGAACTCCATAGCCAGTCGGTTGCACATGGTCTGTCGTTCAAGGGGTTGCTTTTCAGTCGTCATGTTTTCTCCGTATGTCTGGGAATGACCTGCGGGTCAGGTGCTTTAGTCTCCTCGCCGCAGCGACACATGTCTGGGACTGACGTTCTTATACGGGGGCACATATGTCTGGGCCTAGCCTCCCCCGTCTACCGCAATAGCGAGGTGATTATCGTCGAGGTTGCAGCACGGCACAAGTAGCCCACGGATTAGCTGATAACGAGCTTTATCGGCGCTGGCCCTAGAGTATCTGCGAGAGGAACAGTTTAGTGCGTTCCTCTTGTGGGTTGTCGAATATCTGCGATGGAGGGCCTTCTTCGATAATGGTGCCCTCGTCGAACATGATCATCCTATCGGCAACCTCCCGGGCAAACCCCATCTCATGGGAGACCACGATCATGGTCATACCGGTGGACGCAAGCTCGTGCATGACATCCAAGACCTCTTTGATCATCTCCGGGTCCAGGGCGGAGGTAGGTTCATCGAACAACATGATCTTGGGTTGCATGGCTATGCCCGGGGCTAGCTTCTGGGGTTTGGTTTGTCCCAGATGCCCTCAGGTGCCGGGGGAATCTTTACGATCCTGTCCACCACGATGCCAGGGGTGTGGATGGAGTCTGGATCCAGCTCACCCAGTTCCACGATGTCCTCTTCAACCTCTACGATGGTGATCTTGCCTGCCATAGCCATGATGGGGTTGAAGTTGCGCTGGGAGCGCCTGAACTGAAGGTTTCCAAAGGTATCCGCCCGGTAGGCCCGCACGAAAGCGTAGTCGGCGTGGAGCGGTGTTTCCAGCACGTAAGTGCGGCCGTTGAAATCGCGGTGTTCCTTGCCCTCAGCCGTCTCCGTGCCCACGCCGGTGGGTGTGTAGAACGCGCCGATGCCAGCACCTGCCGCACGCATGCGTTCCACTAACGTTCCTTGGGGCACCAATTCGGCTTCTACTTCACCAGCCTCGTGGAGTTTCTCAAAGGTTGCTGCGCGCGAGGGGTGCGGTGCCGCGGTGAATGCGCAGATCATCTTACGGATCTGGCCGTTATCGACGAGTTTGCCCACGTCCATGACTTCGCCCAGGCCGCCGTGGTTGTTGGAGATGCCGGTCAGGTCTTTGGCGCCCTGTCGCACCAGCGCCGCCAAAAGGTTGCGGGGAACGCCGATGGAGCCAAAGCCGCCCGACATGAATATTGCGCCGTCCGGGATGTCTGCAACGGCCTCGTCAAAACTTGCGAAAACTTTGTTCTTCATCAGGTGCGTGACCTCCGCTTTAGTCCCCTCGCCCGCAGGCGACATATGGGCAGCACACGGATTCTAGCATAGGTTTGCTTACTGTCTAGCTTTGGCGACTACCCAGCGACATCGGTTGGCGGTTGAGGTTTCTTTGGCGGCTTGGCGAGATACACGACGGCGGCGGCGGCAAACCAGGTGACGATAATCAGCAAGAAGGCCTCCTGGTAGGAGCCGTAGATATCGAACATCCCAGCGACAAGCAACGGACTCATAGCTCCACTCAGCGTGACGAATGGGCGAAGGATGCCGTTGATCGCCCCCAAGTTCTCCCGGCCGAAGTAGTTGGCAATCATGAGCGGACGCATGATGAAGAAGCCGCCAAGGGCGATGCCGTGTAAGCCACCGGCCAGTACCAGCGTGGGTACGTTCACGATGTTCAGGAAGAAGACGATGCTGACACCGGTGATCGCACATTGGGCCACCATGAGGTAGCGGATGGGGAACCGCTCTGCCAGGATGCCCCACAGGAGCCTAATGCTGATGGAGCAGATGCCGTAGGCTGTTGCGGCCCACGCGCCTGTGGAGGGCGAGAAGCCCAGGTCCTCAAAGTAGGGTATCCAGTTGGCGTGGAAGCCGCCCATGCCCAACATAGCCAGGAAAAAGGCGGCTATGAGCAGCCAGAACGTCTTTGTACGGACGGCCTCGCTCCGGGTGAAGCTTCTTTCTCTTGTCGCACCCTGCGGGGGACGGGCTTTTCGTGTCGCTTCCAGCGGGAGACTCGCTGAGGCGAGAAGGGCCGACGAGCCTGGCTTCGCCTCCTGTGTCGCATCCTGCGGGAGACTTGCTGCGGCGAGAGAGGCCGACGAGCTTGGTATTTCTTCTGTAGTTGAGGTTGATGCTTCCGAAGTAAACACCTGAACGGTGTCGCCGTCTGGGAGAAGGCCCATGTCCTCAGGCCGGGAGCGTATCAGGAACGACAGCGGCACCAGGAAGATCAGGATGATGATCCCCAAGACCATCCATGCGTCTCGCCAGCCTACCAGGGAGATGATGCCGTGGACCAGGAACGGGAAGAAGAGCGGACCCATAGCGGTCCCCGTCGAGGCGATGGCCATTGCTCGACCGCGCTTTCGCACGAACCACTTGGGCACGATGGCCACGGTGAGCATCTCCGCGCCGGCCACCATAGATAGAGCTCCAAGTGCGCCGAAGAGTACATAGAAGACCGCCAGGTTATCAACCCACTTGAGGGTGATGAGTGAGAGGCCCATGGTAAGGCCGCTGGCGAACATAAGGATGCGTGGCCCGGAACGGGTGTCCTGCATCGGCCCGATGATAGGCGAAAGCGCCCCGGCCACCACTGACCTAATGAAGAAGGAAGCAAAGAAGGCTGAGCGTGACCAACCAAGCTCCTCGCCCATCGGGGTGACGAACACGCTTGCGCCCCATACACCTGCGCCGCTGGAAAGGGCCCCAGCCGCCACGGCGGCAACCACCATGATCCAACCATAGAAGAACTTGGGGCGCTTTGGCGGCATGCATACCTCGACTGCGGTTTGTGTCACTCAGGAATTGCTAGTGGCGGGCAGTGACCTGGACAGGTTCCGAGTTTAGGGGGCTAGGTAGTGGGAGTCAAACAACGGTGGGCTACAGGTACCGCCGGTACCCCCTTGAGGAAGCGCTGAAGCCTTCTCGCTCATAGAACTCGTGGGCGTCATCGCGTTGGTTGCTGCTCTGTAGCTGCATCTTGTAGCCGCCTATCGAGCGGATATGTTCCTCGCAACGAGCCAGCAACGTGTGACCGATACCTTTTTTGCGATGGTCTTCATGCACCACCATGTGTTCTATCTGCGCCCACGGTTGGGCAGAGTGGGTGACGGCGGGAACGATGACCATGGTCACGGTGCCCACAACCACATCATCGAGTTCAGCAACCAGGTAGAGCATCCAGGGGTTGGAGTCTATGAGTTGAATGACCATTGCGGCATTTTGGGCGTTGGGAAGCTCCCCGGAGGACGCCAACTGTCGATAAAGTTCCAACAGCCCATCCACATCCTCTGGGCTGGCTTTTCGAATGAGTACATCGGCCATGGCACCCTCCAACGTGTGAAACGAACTAACCGCATTGTACACATCGTGGCATCCAGCACCCTACAGCATTGCCCTACCGCCTTACTTGGCATATAGTCGCGTCACAATTCAGAAGTGTATCGGGAGGCAATCATGGCAGGTACGCCCCACGGACAGTCGTACGGATCAAACAGGCCGGTAGTAATGGCGAGGAAGGGTATGGTCAGTTCAGGGCACCCCCTGGCATCGCAGGCCGGGATAACCATGCTGCAAAAGGGTGGCAATGCCATAGACGCAGCACTGGCCGTGGCCACCACTATTTCTGTGGTGGAGCCATTGATGTCAGGCATCGGCGGGGACGGCTTCATCATGATCTACACCAAGGCCGACGATAAGCTGCAGGTTGCCAACGCCACCGGGGCCGCGCCCTACGCCGCCACTCTCGACAAATATCAGGCTTCTGGCATCCCCATGAAAGGCATCCTGTCGGTGTCTGTGCCATCGCTGCTGAAGGGATGGACGGAGGCCCATGCGCGCTACGGAACACTCTCACTGAGCGAGGTCATGCAGCCCGCGCTGGATCTTGCCGCCAACGGGTTCCCGGTGGGTCTCCTGCTGGCCAAGAACATCGCTGCCGACCCCATGATCTGCGAGTTCCCGACCTCGGCAGCCGTATACGCCCGGGCAGGTCGACCCATCCGTGCAGGCGAAATCCTGTATCAGGAGAACCTGGCCAAGACGTACGAAAAGATCCTGCGCGAAGGCGACGGCGTCTTCTACGAGGGCGAGGTCGGCCACGCTATCGTCAAGTTCTCTGAGGAGCAGGGCGGCCTACTGAGCATGAAGGACCTGGCCGACCACCATGTGCGATGGCAGGAGCCTATCTCCGTGGCATATAAAGGACATCGTGTGTACGAAGCGCCTCCCAACTCCAGCGGCCACGTGCTGTTGCAGGCGCTGAACCTGGCGGAGCAGTTCGATCTTGGCTCGCTCGGAGCCAACTCGCTCGAAGCGATTCACATGATGGTTGAAGCAAAGCGCATGGCCTTCGCTGACCGCGAGGCGTATATGGCCGACCCGGAGTGGGTGGACGTGCCGATACCCGGACTGCTATCGAAACAGTATGCAAAGGAGCGCGCCAAGGGCATCGACCCGGAGCGAGCAGCCGCAGAGATGGCCGCGGGCGACCCATGGAAGTACCAGGACGGAGCCAAACCCAACGAGACAGCTCGCGTGTCCGCAGCCAAAGAGGACACAACGTGTTTCGCCGTCGTAGACCAGTGGGGCAACGCCGTGTCCATGTTGCAGAGCATCCAGAGTCAGTTCGGCTCCAGCCTCATCGCCGGGGAAACGGGCGTACTGCTGAACAACCGGATGACCTACTGGCATCTGGATCCCAACCACATCGATGTGCTGGTACCGGGCAAGCGCGTACGGCACACCATGAACCCGGTGATGGCCTTCAGGGAAGGTACCGACGGTAAACGTGAACTGGCCCTGGTTTGCGGCACCCCGGGGGCCGACACCCAGGTGCAAACGAACTTCCAGGTGGTCACCCACGTCCTCGATTTTGGGATGACGGTGGCGGAAGCGGTAGAAGCCCCAAGGTGGCGACATGTTCAAGACGGCACGGAGTCCACGGTACCCCATTCTGTACCGGATTCACTCCGCATGGAAGGCCGCTTCCCCACCCACGTGACGGATGCCCTCAAAAAGAAAGGCCACCCGGTTACTGTGATTGAGGACTGGGAGGCCGCTGGTAGTGAAGTGATGATCCAGGTGAATCCTGATACGGGTGTGCTTTCTGGCGCTGCCGACCCTCGTCGAGATGGGTATGCTATCGGGTGGTAGGCTATTAGTTAGAGAGTCAGAGGCGAGATTCTACCGAATCTTAGACAAAGAAAAGAGCTTCCGTTGCAGGAGCTCTTTTTGTTGCTAGAGAGGTTTCATATTATTGATTTGGAGAATCAACCCCGTCCATGTAGGTGACACCCACTTCGTTGGGTTCTGATGGGTACAGAAGTTCCAAGGCATATAAATTAGGTGAGCAGTCAAGAATCCCGGGACTACGGCTGGAGAGCGGCGGCTTTAAAACTCCATGTACCTCCGACACTTTGGAGTTGGTGCCAATTTGCCTTTGCATGGATTACTTCGGGAACCGCTGCTCCGAAGGTATCAACCCAATCACATGTCTTAAAAAGACTTGCATTAAGAATTTGATCTTCGGTGATAACTCCACGCTCCACGAGCAACCGAACTGCCGCTGATCCGGTCGTTGCTATACCTTCATTTAAATCTTTAGATTCATTCGCCGCAGCACCTGCAGCTGCGAGCATGAGCTGGACTCCATTGGTATTACCTTTGATTTTAGCCTGCGTGATATATGCAAAATACTCGGCAAGCCCCTCAGCGAACCACCTACCAGCCTCGGATTTTGCATCACGGACTGGGTCTGGCCTCACACCACTTTCCCCTTGGAAAATTTCTATTGAGTAGCAGTGACCTTCGTACAAAGCTACCTGCAATGCATGATAAATTTCGTGAAGGTATATTCTTTGCACCGTATCTTTACTCTGCTCTGAATTGGCTCCTACCGTGACCGTTCGGGATTCAAGACAAGCTTCAGGGGCTGTTGCTGCATCATAGCTCCCCTCAATCCAGACTCGGACCCTCTCCTTAAGTTCTTGATTTTCTACTGCTCTCCAGGCATCAGTAGTCGTGCATCCTGCAGCATCCACCCATGCATCGAAAGCATCAGCTGTTGATTTGAGTTCTGAGAGATCCCTGACTTGGGTGTACTTGTTAAAAGGGGCCCCGACCTCACCAGTTGTGCCAATTTCGCTTCCTATCGACCAAATAACACCGAGAATATCTGGCGCGGTGTAACTCAGGTTCGCAGTGGCTACCTGAGTCCAGCTGCGTATTTCTTCTGTTGAGAAGTTAGTTGCATTCAGAATAGTTATCGTAGGGACCCTGCCCGGAGGCGTAGGTGTTGCAGTAGGCGTAGGTGTTGCAGTAGGCGTAGGTGTTGCAGTAGGCGTAGGTGTTGCAGTAGGCGTAGGTGTTGCAGTAGGCGTAGGTGTTGCAGTAGGCATAGGTGTTGCAGTAGGCATAGGTGTTGCAGTAGGCATAGGAGCCGGTGAGGGTGTAGGTTTTCGCATCGGGGTTAGTGTTGACGGAGGGTTAGGAGTGGGTGATGACGTAGTAGCCAGCACGGGCGATGGCGTAAAAGTGGCGACGCTATCAGCCAACGCAGCGGGTGTTGATACGAGGGGTGGTTCGACCTCGTTGTTGCTTCCTCCGCACCCTGTGAGAAGCGCTAGAACTAGCACACCCAGAAATGAAATACGCCTTAGCATTATGAGATGCTCCTTTTTGATTACGGCCCATCGTTGCAAGTATTGTATAGGATGACACTGAAACTTTCGAACCGGAAAATAGTATTGATCCTGATGAGGAGTATCTGATTCTTGGGTTGACCAAAAGGGATGTGGGCAAACAAAAAAGGAACCGGATTACCCGACTCTCTTAGCTAGGACTCAGCTTTGGCGGAGGGGAAGGGATTCGAACCCTTGAATAGTTGCCCATTACCTGTTTTCAAGACAGGCGCCTTCGTCCACTCGGCCACCCCTCCGCGTAGCTACGCTTACTACACTACCTGATTTCGTCACAGTGTGCGAGCGCTCAAAACCTTAAGCTGTCGGGCTAGCCACCAATGACATCGTAGCCCATATATGGCTTGAGCACTTCTGGCACTTCAACGGAGCCGTCCGCCAGTTGATAGTTTTCAAGGATTGCGATGATGATGCGTGGCAGCGCCAGACCAGAGCCGTTCAGCGTGTGCATGAACTGAGGGCGGGCACCAGCTTCCGGTCGGTAGCGTAGATTGGAACGACGGGCCTGGAAGTCCTCACAGGTGGAACAAGAACTGACTTCCAGCCATTCTTCACACCCGGGTGACCACACTTCGATATCGTAGGTTTTTGCCGACTGGAACCCGATGTCTCCAGCGCACAGGGACAGAATGCGATATGGCAGACCTAGTCGTTGGCAAAGATCTTCTGCGTCCGCAACCAGCGTTTCCAATTCCGCTGCACTCTCCGTCGGATCGACAAGCTTGTACATTTCAACCTTGCTGAACTGGTGGACGCGCTTGATGCCTCGTGTATCTCGGCCTGCAGCGGCTTTTTCGCGACGGAAGCATGGTGTCTGAGCCACGTAGCGTATCGGCAACGTTCCAGGCTCCAATATCTCATCGCGGTGGAGGCCCGTCAGCGGTACTTCAGCCGTGGGCAGCATCCACAGGTCTTCTTCAGCATCGTGGTAGAGGTTGTCACCGAACTTTGGCAGGTTGCCGGAACCGATCATCGTCTGCTCGCGCACCATCGCAGGTAGAGCCATCTCCGTGTAGCCATGCTCTCGCGTGTGGATGTTCAACATCCAGTTGATGAGGGCTCGTTCAAGCTGAGCTCCGGCTCCTTTGAGTACGTAGAAGCGAGCGCCGGAGAGCTTGGAGCCGCGTTCCATATCGATGATGCTAAGCTGTTCGCCCAAATCCCAGTGGGCTTGCGGGGCGAAATCGAAGGTCCGGGGCTCGCCCCAAGTGCGATCGACGATGTTGGCGGACTCGTCCAGGCCTTCCGGCACGCTGTCCAGGGGAAGGTTAGGGAGAACCAGCATCATCGTTTCAATCTTGGCTTCTGCATCGTTGATCTGGTTCTCCAGAGCTTCGATGCGCTCACTGGTCGATTGTGTTTCAGCGCGCAACGCCGTCATGCGTTCCTCGTCGCTATCACCCTGCTTGCCCTGCTTGGATGCAGCCATGAGCTTGCCGAACTCCCGACTCATCTCGTTGTGCGTCGCGCGGAGCAGATCACGGTCCGTCACCCATACGCGCCTACTGGCATCCAGATCAATCAACTGCGCCAGGGTGGTTTCCTCGCCACGGCGGGCCAGGCCTGCAGCAACCAGTTCAGGATTCCGGCGAATGAGTTCGATGCTCAGCATGCACACGTCCGTTTGTCAGAGTTGAGGGCTACGCGTTTTTCGTAGCAGGCTCAATGATAGCTTGCGCTTGTTCTTCATTCAACCAGGGCATTGCCCTGGACCCACAAGGTTGAGCCCTGACCCAAACTACCTGGCGGTGACCCAACAAGGGCGGGTCTACACAGGAGGTCTTTGCGTATGCCACTCGGTCGCCCCTTGGTAGGCGTGGGCGATGCGTAGTAGCGTCGCTTCATCGAAGGATTTTCCAGCAAGCTGGAACCCGATTGGCAAGCCGTCATCGGTGAAGCCGCAAGGCACGGATATCGCCGGGAACCCGGTCAGGTTGAAGGGCTGCGTGTACCTGGTGACGGCGGCACGGACATCCATAGGTTTGCCGCCCACCATCACATCGTTTTGATTGATAGGTGGAGCGCCCAGAGGCAGCATCGGCGTCAAAAGAGCATCGAAATTGCCCAGAGAATCGAGCAACTGCTCCTGAACCTGGCGCTGTGTGTTCCGGGCGGTGATGTATGCCGTGGCCGGGTGGTCTCGCCCTATGGAGAGTCGTGTGAACACATCCTCGCCGTAATCGCCCGGGCGTTCGTCCATGTA
>CAUZTE010000034.1:0-9306 GCA_963582565.1 Dehalococcoidia bacterium
CTTGCAGCCCTGGACGCTAACGGCGAGCCTCGCGTAGGTTCAGAAAGCGCACTGGTGCAGGACAGTGTGCAGATGGTTGTTCGTGATTCTTCCGGCAACATCAAGGCTGAAGGGTGCATAGATTAGGCATCTGCTGGCGCGCTTGATTCTCTTATCCTCGTGACGTTCTCCCATAATTCTGACGTATCCACCCCGGAGACCTTACTTTGCTGAAGACTCTTTTCCTCGAGGCTTTCCCCCATTCCCTTGACACCAAACACCCCTGCGCGTAGGGTCGCTATACCTCGTACGTACGCGATGTGAGGCTATCATCAGAAATACAGAGCACGGGGGGAGTATCGTGGGTAAGTTAGACGGCCAGACAGTCATTGTGACGGGAGCTAGTCGAGGAATCGGAACAGAGATAGCCAAAGCCCTGGCAGCAGAAGGCGGCAAGGTTGTCTGTGTGGCCAGGACGCTACATTCAGGCACCCACGATATGGCTAATTACATGAAGGACCAGGGTCGGGAGGGAGAAATTGGGACACCCTTCCCCGGCTCTTTGGAAGAAACAGTCTCTCAGATAAAAGAGGCCGGTGGAGAGGCAACGGCCCTGGCTGTGGATATCTCTACAGAAGCCGAATGTGAACGGTTAATCAATGATGCACGGGACATATACGGCCCAATAGACGTACTGGTGAACAATGCCGCCCTGGCTGTGTTCATGCCCGTTCAGGAGATGCCTCTGGCGAGCTGGGAGCAAACGTTCCAGATTATTGTCCACTCCCCCTTCATGCTCAGCAAGCTTGTGCTACCGGATATGGTGTCCAGGAAGCATGGGGCTATCGTGAACGTCTCCTCCGGCGGAGCCGTGGGACCCGGCCGTGCGCCCTACATGACCAAGCCCATCCTGGCTGGCACTAGTGGCTATGGCGCTGCGAAAGCTGCGTTGGAGCGCTTCACCCAGGGCCTGGCCCAGGAGGTAGCTGATGATGGGGTCGCGGTCACAGCCGTAGGACCGTCGCTTACCGTTCCAACGTCCGGCGCCGTGTTCCACGGTGGAATGCGATATGTTGGCGATGAGAACGGTGAACAACCAGAGGTGATGGGGCAGGCCGTCCTGCTGCTAGCCACGGAGCCTGCTGAGAAAGTGAACGGCAGGGTGACTTATAGCCAGCAAATACTTCAAGAGTATGGATGGATCACCAATGGCGTCGGCACAGGGATAGACCCTGCGAAGCCAGGTAGCGGCTTCAGCAGGATCTAATGTTCAATGAGTCTTGGGCGTGTTGGAGTACAATAGGGCCAAGACTGCAGGAATCGCGAGCAGAGAACCATGACATACATAGACGCGCAGATAGCAGGTATACCAACGTTAGCCGATTTTGTGGCGCGTTGGCTCCAGAACCTGCGTGATTGGTGCCCCAGATGTCAGGGGCTTGGTCGCGAGGTCGCTGAGAACCCGGGAGATAAGCGCGTAGTTTGCAGGCGTTGCGAAGGGCTTCTTTGGGTGTCTGTCATCGATGTGGAGCGATTACTCGAGGCAGTTGCCCTCCTCGGACCCCTGGAAGTCGAGCTGACATATGGAGGACAGAGTGCGCGGACCTGCGTTCTCCACATGGACGGCGAATTCACAGGAGAGGACGATTCCACCATTGGTGCCGTTTATCGCGCTGCGGCCAACCTGGTGGCATCGTTGTTGGACAAAGGGGTGTTGAAAGATACCCAATTTGATGAAACGGGTCACTAACTAGCGAACCCGTATAGATACAGGGTATCGGAAAAGGTAGAAAGAACATATGAGCGAAGCACAGATTGCGGTCCTGATTGATTTTGAGAACGTTGGATTGAACTCCATTCAAGGATTGTTTGACCAACTCTCTGATCTTGGTCGAGTCATCGTAAAACGAGCGTATGCAGACTGGTCTGCAGCAGGCAAGCAAAGGGATCAGGTCTTGGAACTGGGTATAGAAGCAGTTCACCACTTCCATGCCGCCAAAGTGGCCAAGAACTCCAGTGATATCAGCCTGGCAATCGATGCTGTAGACCTGCTCTATAGGTCTCCGGTAGATACCTTCGTCATCGTGTCTGCGGACAGCGACTTCGTGACCCTGGTGAGCAAGCTGCGTTCTGCGGGTAAGACGGTCATTGGCGCGGGACGCCGAGACGTTGTTTCAACGACGCTTGTGCGAGCGTGTGACCGTTACATCTATCTTGAGAGCCCCTCAAAGGTGCGGGCAGCAGCAGCGAAGGCCGCAGCTGTTCCTACCGACTTGGAAGGCCTCCTGCAGCGCGCTATCGAGGTATCGGCAGATGCTGATGGCAGGGTGGTTGGCTCAAAGCTTCATCAGACGATGACCCGTATTGAGCCAAGTTTTGATTTCAAGGAGTTGGGTTATCGAACGTTCACTCAGTTCCTTGAGTCCGCATCCACCGTGCAGATTACAAAAGAGAAGAACTCAAACGATATTCTGGTGAAGCATAAAGGCACAGGCCTTTCCAGAATACCGGTTGTAGGCAGTCTGCTTAGTAGAGGTAGAAAACCTGCTGCGGTAGAAGCAGAGCCTGAGCCAGTACAACCACTTGCGACTCCTGTAAGACCTGCTCCTCGACCCTCACCAGCTCAGCGAAGGCCTATAGCGAGACCGCCGATTCGCCCTCAGCCTGCTGCGCCCCAACCGATACGACCGCAGCCCGCCGCAGCCTCAATACAGCCGGTGACCTCGCAACCCACTACTCCGCCTGCTCCCTACCCGCCGGTGACCCCACCGCCTACTATGACGCTACCGGCCACACCGAGCTTTATTCCAGCGATGACGCCACCGGCAACGCCGGTCACTCCTCCGCAGCCTACGATATTGCCACCACAAACCCCTGAGCCGGCAGCCACGTCAGCACCGGAAGCCGCTCCATCGACTAACGGCATCGCCTGGGATACGGACATCAATGAACGATGGTCGAGTCGTGTAGACCAAACAACTGGGATCCTAAACGGCACCAGGGCGGCAGCTGAAGCAGCGCGAGTCCTTGGTGTACCCAAGTTGAGCTCGTCTCGATACAAGACGTTGCAGTCGCTGTTGTCGGCTAGCCCGATGCTGTCGGATAAATGGTCGCGTGAAGGAAACACCCTCCATAACAAAGCCATGCAGGGCAGTGATAGCCAGCCTGTTTCATAGCCCCGGCGTTTGGATGGGTAGGTTTGGTAACCGTCAGGCATATGGGTCCAGGGCCTAGCCCTGGCCTTGGGCGCGTTTCACGCCTATGGTCAGCTCCATACCCTCTATCTTCAGCGTCTCAACATGGGCGTCGGCATCCGGTGTGCCTTGTTCCACACGCACCGCCAGCGTCTCTGTGCGGATGTAGTCGCCCATCGACTCCGATGTTAGTACGTCTTGAAGGGCTGCGTCGCACTGGTACCACACCACGATGCGGTCTGAGATATCGAAGTCGGCAGTTCGACGCATGTTCTGGATGTTGTGCACCAACTCTCGCGCCAACCCCTCCTGCTTCAACTCCGGCGTCATCCGCGTGTCGATCGCCACGTAATAGCCACCGTCAAGCACACCTGCGAAGGGACTGTCAGGGGAAGGCGATATGTCCAGGTCTTCCGCATCCAGGGTGAACTCACCAACGGTGACGGGCTGGCCTGTCAGTGCAGCCTTGATGACCGCTTCCTTGTCGGCAGTACCAAACGCCTTCTGGAGGGCAGGGAGCCTGTCAGTGTACTTAGGTCCCACAACAGAGCCATTCAGGCGCACAACAAGGTTCTTGGCCGCCTCAGCGTCGCCGATGACCTGCACTGTCTTTACGTTCAATTCGTCGCGGACCTGATCGGCCAGAGGCAGCAACAACGCCCCCTCAGCAGCGGCCTTGGGCATGACCAGCACTTCGGCCAGCGGTTGACGCACTTTGGCCTGCACCTTCTGTCGGGCTGCGCGGCCCATGCTGACCACCTTCATGACAAGCTGGGTGGCCTCGCCAAGCTCCTTATCGATGCGAGCGGTGTCAGCCTTCGGGAAGTCCGCCAGGTGGACGCTGTCCGGTGCTGTTGGGTCTGAAGCCACCACCAGGTTCTGGTACATCTCCTCCGCGATAAAGGGCGTCAGCGGCGCCATGAGCTTGCTCAGCGTCACCAGGCAGGTGTACAGCGTCTGGTAGGCGGAGCGCTTGTCGCCGTCGTTCTCGCTCTTCCAGAAGCGCCTTCGACTTCGCCGCACGTACCACGTGGACAGCTCACCAACAAAGGCTTCAATCTTGCGGCCAGCGTCTGTGGGGTTGTAGTCCTCCATCTCCGCCGTCACGTCCATGACCAACTGGTTGAGCTCAGAGATGACCCAGCGGTCAAGCTCCGCCACGGGCTCTCCGGGGTCGGCCGATGTAGGCTCGAAACCATCGAGCAGCGCATAAGTTACGAAGAAGCTGTAGGTGTTCCAAAGGGTCAGCAGGAACTTCCGTACCGACTCCTCCACCAGGTCCTGGGAGAAGCGGCGGGCGTTGCCGGGAGGTGCCGCCGTGAGCAGGTACCATCGCAGGGCATCCGCTCCATGGGCGTTGATGACTGACCATGGTTCCACGATGTTGCCCTTGGTCTTGCTCATCTTCTCACCCTGATCGTCCAGGATGAGGCCCAGGCAGATGACGTTCTTGTAGCTTGGTTCCTTGCGTAGCAGCACAGCCAGGGCGTGGAGGCTGTAGAACCAACCGCGTGTCTGGTCAACCGCCTCGCAGATGTAGTCGGCGGGGAACTGGCCGCCTGTGAACATAGGGTCGTCGCTCGATGTGGCGTTGAACTGGGCGTAGGGCATCGCTCCAGAGTCGAACCAGCAATCCAGCACCTCGGGGACACGATGCATCGTGCCGCCGCATTTGCATGTGACCGTCACCTCGTCGATGTACGGGCGATGCAGATCCCGGCCGTCCAGGTCGAGCGCCCCCGTTGTTGCTGCATCGGCACGTTCACGCAGCGTATCCAGATTGCCGAAGCACTCATCTTCGCCGCACGTGTCGCATCGCCAGATGGGAAGGGGCGTGCCCCAATACCGCTCGCGGGAGATCGCCCAGTCCACGTTGTTGCGCAGCCACTCCCCGAATCGACCTTGCTGGATGTGCTCCGGATGCCAGTTGATGTCACCGTTGAGTGCCACCATCTCGTCCTTGTACTCCGTGGTGCGTATGTACCAGGAGGGCTTGGCGTAGTACAGCAGCGGGGTGCCACAGCGCCAGCAGAAGGGGTAGGTGTGCAGGATGGTCTCCTGTCGGAACATCAGGCCTCGCTTTGTCAGGTCTGCTGAGATATCGACATCCGCTTCCTTCACAAACTTGCCGGTGCCCGGGTAGTCGCCTGTGATGTGTCCCTGAAGGTCAACGGTGTGGACTGCTGGCAGGTTGAACGTACGACCCAACTCATTATCTTCTGCGCCATAGGCAGGGGCCGTGTGTACAACGCCGGTGCCGTCGTCCATGCCAACGTAGTCGGCTGGCAGCACACGGTGATGGAAGGGCTGACCATCGTGTTCGGTAGCGTTGACGAAGGGTGGCTCGTAGCGGAGCCCCTGAAGCTCGCTGCCCTTGAACGTGTTTTGAACAGTCCAGCCCTCGCCAAGTACTTCATCTACGCGTGGTGCCGCCAGGAGCAGTCGCTCACTGCCATCAGGCGAGGCCACAAGGGCGTACTCCTCCTTCGGTGCAACTGCCAGGGCGAGGTTCGCCGTCAGCGTCCAGGGTGTCGTTGTCCAAGCCAGCACAGATGGGGTTGGCCCATCCCAGCCGGAGTCGCTCCAGCCCATCGACTTCGCGGCATCCAAAGCTTCGTCCTGCTCGTTGCTCATGGGGAACCGCACGAAGACCGACGGGTCTGGCGTGTCGTCCTTATACCCCAGCGACACCTCGTGAGAGCTGAGCGATGTGACGCAGCGAGGGCAGTGGGGCGTGACCTTGTAGCCCTGGTACACCAGGTTCCTGTCCCACAACTCCTTGATGATCCACCAACCGCTCTGGATGTAGCCGTTGTCAAAGGTGATGTAGGCGTTGTCCATGTCTATCCAGAAACCGATGCGCTCCGTCAGCTCTTCCCACTCCTTCACATAACGCATGACGCTCTCACGACAGAGGGCATTGAACTTGTCGATGCCGTACTCTTCAATCTCCTGCTTGGTGGTGATGCCCAGCTGCTTCTCCACCTCGATCTCCACTGGCAGCCCGTGGGTGTCCCAGCCGCCTTTGCGGAAGGCCCGGAAGCCCTGCATGGTCTTGTAGCGAGGGATGACGTCCTTAAATACGCGAGCCAGCACGTGATGGATGCCGGGGGTACCGTTGGCTGTGGGTGGCCCCTCGTAGAGCATGAACAGCGGTTTATCCGCAGCATCGTCCCACGTACGGCGGAACACCTCACGCTCTTTCCATAGTTTCAGGTTCCGGTCTTCAAGCTCCGGGAAACTCACTTTGCTGGATACTGGGCTAAACATATCTGCTACCTCCACCAGGATTGAACCCTGGACCCGTGTGACCTGTAGGTTTCCAAAATCGATCTGCGATCGTTCAATCCTCGCTGGGAGTTTCGGCTACCCCTAGCCTGGGTGCAGGGCACGCCTTGCAAAATAAAAAATCCCGCCCCTGGAAAGGGACGGGTTCTCAAAAGACCCGCGGTACCACCCTTGTTCTCCTCTGACACTCAGAGGAGCACTCTGTAGGACGCAATCACGCCCTTACCCTTGTAACGGTGGGTATCCGTCATCACCTACTGCAGGGCCAGCCCTGGTTTGGCATAAAGCTCGGGAGGGATTTTCGTCAGATGCCTACCTGTCCGCTTTCACCATACCGGACTCGCTGGAGGTGACTTTTCTGACTACTCGTCTCCGTCGTAGCCTTTCAAACAACGTTAGCAGGGGTCTGAAGGTGCGTCAAGAAACGTCAGAAGAATCCTTGAGTTTTACGCCTACCAATTCCGTGGTGACGACCACACGTTCGTCATACTTGAAGCGAGGCCATGAGGATACCAGCGTCGCTATCCGACCCGTTGATCCCCACAACCTCACGTCATCTCTGTGCATGATGCGGAACTCCGTGGCCTGGTAGAGGAAGCTTCCATCGTCGCTGTCGATGATGACGTAGACAGCCTGACCCTGTCGCAGGAAGTCATGGACCTTGGGCAAGTCGCGGAAGACCGAACCCTCACCGCGAATGGGACTCTCCAGGTGACCGAAGAGCCAGGTGTTGCCGATTTCACCGGGGGTCGGTTGGCCAGGGATGATGCCAAGCTCGAAGGACGCCGCGGCATATTTCTGCCCATCACCGAAGGGCAGGGAAGTCAACTCAATGGTCCCCACCTCAAGACCTATGATGGGGATACGCACCAGAGTGGCTGGCCCAAGTCCGCTGTCGGGTAGCGTTACCTCTGACAGAGGCAGGAACCCGGCGGTGATGCTGGCATCGTCCACATCCTTAGCCCAGAACGGGTTTGCCCAGAACTGAGGGGCAACCTCAGTACCGGGATAGAACGAGGCGAGGGTAAGGTCGCCATTTGCGATTTCTAATGGAGGATCGATGATGGTGGTAGGCGGGCTGAGTGGGGTGAAAAGCTCTTGCTGTGTAGGGAGCGTCAAAGGGGCGGTGACCACCACGTCGTCGTAGCGAGTGTCGATGTATGCCTGATAGGCAAAGAAGGCGATGACAATCACCAGGAGGAGTGCACCTGCAGCCAGGAAGGCGATTCCTGTTCGGGATGCACCCAGCCATCGTCGTTGCGCCGTACTGCCTTCAGCAACCACCAGCGTCTACCCTCCGCATGTCTTCACTCTTAGTATACCTACTATCAATACGAAGGGGCATTGCTGAAGGACTGCTTGCTACGTAAGGCATAGCATGACTACGGCGTGTGCGACTGGCCTCAAACCAACGGGGTCAACTAACGCAGTGTTAGCGTACGCGTGGTGTGTGCATGGAACCGTTGCTGATGGGCTCGTTCAGGTAGATGTCACCGTTGCGGATCTTGATGTTGAAACCGCATTCCGGGTTGGTGCATGCCCATGCTTTGTAGTGGATGGCTGCGCCTTGGCCTCCAAAGTCTGAAAGGGGAACCAAGTCGCCTGAATTACAACTCTGACAACGGGGTAGGGTACTCGTCTCCACCGGGAACCTCCTCAAACCACACGACCCAAACGGTTTGGATATTTCCCGCAAGGGTGGTCGCTGACAACATACCTACCGAGGCAGCCCCTGACGCCCGCTAACCAATGAGAATATTATCACAAATAGCTGGACTGAACAAGATGAATCTGTAAGCGTTAACGGAATATTTAATATGGGGATACGGCAGTTGGAAACGCTACTTGGCCTGCTCCACCAACCCCAGTTCAACAAGGGCATCCACCACAGCCAGCACCAAGCCACGGGAGTGAGCCTGAAACTCCATGTTGGTGATGGTTGACGCAATTCCTCCACTGACGGGCGCTGCACCGGATCGAATGTCGTCAGCGGCACTCATGACCCGGGCATCGATGCGCTGGCGAAGAAAATCTGTGAATTCGTTTGAGTCCATGTGGGCCTCCGTGGTTCAGGATGCCCGCACTCTACGGCAAAGAAGGGTTTGGCGACAAGCCTAGAGACACGGTGTGCAGCGTCTCGTAGATCGGGCCCTGGGGTGTCACCGTACTCTTGATGAGCTGGAACGAGTCTATTGGGATGGGGACTCCCTTTTCCCACGGGAGCGATGTAAGGGCTTCTCCGGCCTTCCTGCGTTCTTCTGGCGATGCGGAGTCGCGCATCCGTGCCACGGTTAAGTGGGGACTGAAGGGTTGGGCATTCGCTTTGAAATCTAGTGCAACGCAAGCTTCTTCGACGAGGCTAGCCAGGCCTTCCAGGGGCTGCATGTCTCCCGCCAATCCTACCCACAGGACTCGCGTGCGATTGAGGTTGGGGAATCCGCCAACATCGCCAAGTGCCATCGAGAACGCTGAGGCCCGGCCTCCTAGTCCATCAAGTCCTGCCATCAAGGCTGGGAGTCGGTCAATGTCCGTGTCTCCTAGGAACTTGAGGGTCAGGTGGATGTTCTTGGTTGCCACCAGCCGCATGCCACCCAGGGCCGATGCACGGAGGCTGTGGATTAGATTGGACAGAGCAGACAACGCTTCTGAAGGAAGCTCAGCAGCAATGAAGAGTCGGATTGTTTCAGGCTGATTTGAGTCCGTCACGGAACTCCTTTAGTTGTATGTACCATTCAATGATGTCAGACAGGCTGAACGACGCGTTGGCCGGGCTTGGGTTGGGTACGACGAACACTTTGGAACCACCTATGGCCCAGGATTGCGGGCCAAGGGCAATCTTGGAGCG
>CAUZTE010000035.1:0-9265 GCA_963582565.1 Dehalococcoidia bacterium
TTTCTTGGCTGTATCTTCAAACACATTCTTCTTGTCTTTGTCTGAGAGCCAGTCAATGGACTCAATCACAGGCTTCAGGTCATCAAGCCATACGCCGGTGTCCGGGTGCTGGCTGGAACCGGAGCCAGGGTTCTCTGTGCCGAACATGCAACGATCCGTGCCGACGATCTGGAACAGGAGGTCCAGGCCCTCCTTGTTGTAGAGCACGGCGTCAAAGTAGAGCTTCTTCAATGAATCATCGAACGTCTCAACGTTCTTCTGCCGCCAGCGATGTGCTCGCCACCGACCGATCTGATAAGGAACGGAACCGCCGCCGTGGCACATGATGATCTTCAGGTCAGGGAAGGTATCCAGGGTCTTTCGATCCATCAGGGACATGATGCCAATGCCCTCTTCCGTGATGAAGTGGTTGGAGTAGGTCTCACGGTTGTTTCGGCAAGTGGCTGTGTGGATGAGAGCGGGTACGTCCAGCTCAATCATCTTCTCGTACAACGGGTACCAGTACTCGTCGCCCATGGGAGGCATGTTGACGTCCAGTCCCTCTGAGGGGTCCGGGTCAATCATGATGCCTACGAAACCCAACTCCTTGACGCAGCGCTCCATCTCATCGAAAACGATGTTGACGGGCTGGCCCCATACCTGGGGAAGTCCGCAGACGCCGCGATAGCGATCAGGATAGTAGTCAATGGACTGCTTGATGGCGTCATTGTTGGCCTTGCAGAAGTCATCGACGATGCTGAAAAGCGGATCAGAGTGCATGAGCTGGAATGGTCGTGGGGAAAGGAACTGAATGTCCGTGCCCACTTCGTCCAACTTCTTGATGTGGTTGTCTACGATGGGCTTCAACCGCTCATCAGACAACTTGAGGACGCTACGCCCTCTGTGGATTCGGCTTGAGAGCAGGCCGGACTTGAAGGCCATAAGCTCTGGGGGGCTGTTGAGGTGACCGTGAATATCTACGATAGCCATGGGTAGTTCTCCCTCTCCATGTGTATTTGCCTTACAGCCTTTGCAACCACTATCCAGTCACGATTCCCTACATGAACGTTGCGCGACACGAATAACGCCACACGGCTGAAATTGCGGTTAGTATCGTAGCGGAGATAGCTGGTGTCAAGTCTTGCACGTGCTATGAAAGTGGCTGGTTGCATAGGATGCATAACGAGTCCTGTGGTCTTGGGCAATAAAAGAAGAGGCGTACGTATGCGTACGCCCCTTCTTTATCCGTATCAGGAGTGTTGCTGGTGGGGCTACTTGCTGCCGTTCCAGCGAACCATGCCCCAGCCACCCCCGGTGCCGGCAGGTGTGCGATAGACAGGTTCATAGGCCAGGATCTCTGCTTTCAGGTGCTCCGATGCGCCTGCTGCAGCTACCCAGTTGCGGGTCTCCGACGCTGCTGAGTTGAGGCGATGCTTGGGGAGGTTGGACAGCGCTTCGCCGTCGTTCTCCACCATTGCCTTCAACGCTGCGCGATCCAGTTCTTCGTCAACGACGAAGTGGCTCAACCCGCCGGAAGCAATGACCGCTACGCGCGCGTCCGTGCCCCAGGACTCAACTGCCCTGCGAATCTGTTGACCGAAGGCGAAGCTACGCTTGGGAGACGGCTGGTTGGGCGGATAGCAGGTGTTCAGGGAGATGGGCACGATGGGCATGGGCTTGTTGTTCATGAGCCGCTTCACTACAAAGCTGAACCCGTGGGGCATGGAGCCCTTTTTGGGTTCTGTTACTCGTACGTATTCGGATTCGCCGTTCGGTGTGGGATATCGACGGGCGATGGTGCCCCCGACCTCTTCACGCAGGTACTTGGAGTGGGACACATCGAACTCGTTGTCCATCATGTGCTCAATGATGTGTCGGCCTAGCTCCGCGTTCACGGGCACGTCCATAGACACATCGCCGTAGCCCCACGCCATTGCTTTGATTGGAGCAGGCGCGGTTTCCGGGGGTACGCGAGCGATGAGGGGCATGGTATCGCCCCAGTAGATGGAGAACATAGGCATGTTGTCTTCAAACACTACTTCATCCTGGTCATCGCTGATGATGATGACGGCGTCCG
Source organism: Dehalococcoidia bacterium (assembly GCA_963582565.1). Taxonomy (GTDB): domain Bacteria; phylum Chloroflexota; class Dehalococcoidia; order Lucifugimonadales; family UBA1127; genus UBA1127. Next base: position 2,057 of record CAUZTE010000035.1, read on the forward strand.
GCTTGGCATCGGCAAGGCTCTTTGCCAGCTCATCAATGGCTTTGGTCAGGTTGGCGTGCTGCTGGGTGAAGTGCTCTACATTGACCTGCTTGGCAATACCGGGATCCGCTCGCTCCAGAGCCTCTTCATAGGAGTAGACGAGACCTTCCGGTGGGAAAACCAATTCTTTATTGCGTGCATCGTTCTCACCATGCACTGCCCATAGCTCTGGCGGCTGTGCCAGCATTGGGCTGTGGGACGTACCGAGGCCTAAGACGATTTTAGCCATTGTGGAACCCTCCCCATGAGGCCGTCATACGATGGCCTCTATATTTTTCCTAGGTAAATATGATAGCACATGTGTGTAGAGACTAATTTTGGGGAGACTAAAGCCGGGAGTGAGAGTAGGGACTAATACTGCGTATGGAGACTAAAGCCGGGGGCTAAAGCTAAGCAGGCGTCTTACTGACTCCCGAGCGATAACGGAAGGCAAAAAAAGACGCCTTAAGAATGAAAGAGTGAGAAGAAGGGTCCAGTTACGGTTCTTGAGTTTCTTCTGGAATTCTCCGTATAAGACCCCCGAAGATTATAAGAGGTTTGCTCAGTCCAAGGACTGAGATACGGGTTCCACCGACCTGGAATCTCTCCTGTTGCCAGGAGAATCTCCCTAGAAAGGAGGTGATCCAGCCGCACCTTCCGGTACAACTACCTTGTTACGACTTCGTCCCAGTCACCAGTCCCACCTTAGGCGCCTACCTCCCGAAGGTTGGCGCGGCGACTTCAGGTGTTACCGGCTTCCATGACGTGACGGGCGGTGTGTACAAGGCCCGGGAACGTATTCACCGCAGTGGTGCTGACCTGCGGTTACTAGCGACTCCGCGTTCACGGAGGCGAGTTGCAGCCTCCGATTCCAACTGAGGCGAGGTTTGATGAGATTGGCTCCCCCTCGCGGGTTTGCAGCTCGTTGTCCTCGCCATTGTAGCGTGTGTGTAGCCCAGGGCGTGAGGGCCATGCGGACTTGACGTCATCCCCACCTTCCTCCCCCTTGCGGGGGGCTGTCTCCTGTGAGAGTGCAACACAGGACGGGGGTTGCGCTCGTTGCGGGACTTAACCCAACACCTCACGGCACGAGCTGACGACAGCCATGCAGCACCTGTGATAGTTCCTGACTTTACAGGTCGTCCCCCTTTCGGGTTCCTACTCCTATCATGTCTAGCCCTGGTAAGGTTCTTCGCTTTGCATCGAATTAAACCACACGCTCCGCCGCTTGTGCGGGCCCCCGTCAATTCCTTTGAGTTTTAGCCTTGCGGCCGTACTCCCCAGGCGGGATACTTAACGCGTAAGCTCCGGCACGGAGGGGGTCGATACCCCCCATACCTAGTATCCATCGTTTAGGGCGTGGACTACCAGGGTATCTAATCCTGTTTGCTCCCCACGCTTTCGCACCTTAGCGTCAGGGACAGCCCAGTGAGTCGCCTTCGCCACTGGTGTTCCTCCCGAACTCTACGCATATCAACGCTACGCCGGGAATTCCACTCACCTCTGCTGCCCTCTAGTCTGATGGTATCGTTAGCGGTTTCCCAGTTAAGCTGGGATATTTCACCAACGACGGATCAAACCGCCTACATGCCCTTTACGCCCAATAATTCCGGGTAACGCTCGCCCCCTACGTTTTACCGCGGCTGCTGGCACGTAGTTAGCCGGGGCTTCTTCCCAAGGTACCGTCATTATCGTCCCTTGGAAAAGGAGTTTACGACCCGAAGGCCTTCATCCCCCACGCGGCGTCGCTGGGTCAGGCTTTCGCCCATTGCCCAAGATCCCCTGCTGCTGCCTCCCGTAGGAGTGGGGGCCGTGTCTCAGTCCCCCTCTGGCTGATCGTCCTCTCAGACCAGCTACCCGTCGTCGGCTTGGTGGGCCGTTACCCCTCCAACTACCTGATGGGACGCAGGCCCCTCCTTCAGCGTCTTACGACTTTCCTCTTCCGGCCTCAACCGGAAGAACTTATGCGGTATCAGCCCCGGTTTCCCGGGGTTGTCCCCCACTAAAGGGTAGGTCACCTACGCGTTCCTCAGCCGTTCGCTGCTCTCCACCGAAATGGATCGCTCAACTTGCATGCATTAGGCACGCCGCCAGCGTTCACCCTGAGCCAGGATCAAACTCTCCAACTAAAAGTGAACTATTATCAAATAAAGCGTAAACCTTACCTTCTTCCCACTCTTCCATTTTTAAGGCGCCATAAGCATCCAATCAAGGGTGCCTAGCCAAACTATCTTGCCACTCCGGAGCTTCGCTGTCAAGGGAAAACCGCACCTAATTTCAATCTGGGTCTTCTTCGCGCGCGAAGAGCGGCTGCCCCTTACCCGTTCCTACATTGCAGGTCGATATGCAGCAAGATATACTAACAATATTCAATTGCCCCTTAGGGGGACTCCATGTGGGGGTACAGGTATGACTAACGGTTCTTCAACCAATCAGGAAGGCACCTGGGGTGTCAAAGTTGGCTTGGCGCAGATGCTCAAGGGGGGCGTCATCATGGACGTCGTTACGCCTGAGCATGCAAAAATCGCAGAAGAAGCAGGGGCATGCGCAGTCATGGCCCTGGAGCGTGTCCCATCGGACATTCGCTCTGACGGTGGTGTAGCCAGGATGTCTGACCCGGAGATGATCCTCTCCATTATGGAGACAGTCACGATTCCGGTTATGGCAAAGTCGCGCATTGGACATTTCGCGGAAGCGAGAATTCTCGAGACGATCGGCGTCGATTACATTGACGAGTCGGAAGTGCTGACTCCTGCCGACGAGAGCCATCACGTTTGGAAGCACGATTTCAAGGTTCCCTATGTCTGTGGTTGCCGTGACCTTGGCGAGGCGTTGCGTCGCATAAGCGAAGGCGCTGCGATGATTCGCACCAAGGGCGAGGCCGGCACAGGGAATGTGGTTGAGGCGGTCCGGCACATCCGGACGGTCACCGATCACATTCGCAAGATTCAGAACATGCTGGACGATGAGCTTGCTGCAGAGGCCAAGAACATGGGCGCATCCCTGGATCTGGTGAAAGAGGTCAAGCGGTTGGGCCGGTTGCCGGTAGTGAACTTCGCTGCTGGCGGCATTGCCACTCCTGCCGATGCTGCGATGATGATGTGGCTGGGCTGCGATGGCGTGTTTGTTGGTTCCGGTATCTTCAAGTCCACCAACCCGGACAAGATGGCGAAGGCTATTGTGCAGGCGACTACCCACTATCAGGACTGGGATGTGGTTGCTGAGGTTTCAAAGGGTCTGGGCAGTTCAATGCCCGGGATTGATGTACGAATGTTGAAGCCTGAGGAGTTGTTGGCCGTTAGAGGTTGGTAACCCTGACTAAAAGGGCTAGCAGAAACTCAGCCCAATTGATGTAGAGCCAAACGCCATAGAGAGAGTTGATGACCCAACCAACAATTGAGACGCTGACTCCCGCAACCTGGAATGTAACGCCTGGCGATGCCCCCTCAGGAGCATCGCAGGCTCGAATCGGAATTCTGGCGCTTCAAGGCGACTTCCTTGAGCATTCCATGATGCTGCAACATTTGGGCGTCCGACCTGTGGAAGTACGGCTACCCCGGGACTTGGGTGCTGTGGATGCACTCATTCTGCCCGGAGGTGAAAGCACCACCATGGTGCGGTTGCTTGACCTCCATGACCTGCGTGAACCCCTTCAACAGCGGGTGCGAGACGGGATGCCGGTCTGGGGGACATGTGCAGGGATGATTCTCATGGCGAAGTCCCTGGTGGAAGATAGGCCTGAACCCCTGGCGCTTATGGACATCACCGTAACGCGCAACGCCTATGGTCGTCAGTTGGAGAGCTTTGAGACAGACCTGGCTATCCCTGATCTAGGCGATACACCGTTGCATACGTTCTTCATCAGGGCTCCCGGGTTCGTAGAGATGGGCCCTGATGTAGAGGTTCTGGCGAGGTTGTCCGATGGGACGCCGGTTGCCGCCCGGGCCGGGGTGAAAATTGCAACGGCTTTTCACCCGGAGCTGACCAATGATTTCCGGTTCCATGCGTTTTTCATAGCGATTGCCAATGAGGAACTCGCCAACAGACAGAAGTAACCGTATTGCCAAAACGGGAGGCCAACCTTGCAGTCACACAGTCCTGAGCAGGCGAATGCCCAGGAACCTACTTCAGAGACCCAGATCATTGATTCCAAGGCTACCGTCGTACAGAAGGTGGTCGTGGATGACCTGGGTTCCCTGTTAAATGTGTTGTCTGACCGGGTCAAAGCCTGGTTGCAAGAGCTTGGTACTCCTGAAGACCTGATTGAGATTATCTTGGATCTTGGCCGATCTCCTCAGGCGCGCTTCCGCGATAGAGAAGAGATCATGGATGCTGAGGATGTCACCGATGATGAGATTAACGATGTCATCTCTCGATTGAGCCCCTTCGGCGACGACAACCGTGCCGGCATTGAGCGGACGCTCCATCGGATCGCCTGCATGCGCAACCGAAACGGCAAGGTCATCGGCCTGACGTGCAGGGTGGGCAGGGCGGTATTCGGCACCACACAGATCATTGAGGACCTGGTGCTATCCGGCAAAAGCATCTTGATGTTGGGCAGGCCCGGCGTGGGCAAGACCACCATGTTGAGAGAAGTCGCCCGGGTGCTGGCAGACCAGGCCCACAAGCGAGTTGTCGTGGTTGATACATCCAACGAGATTGCAGGCGATGGCGATATCCCCCATCCGGCCATTGGCAACGCGCGTCGGATGCAGGTCAAGACGCCCAACATGCAGCATGCGGTGATGATTGAGGCCGTGGAAAACCACATGCCTGAGATTATTGTGATCGACGAGATCGGCACGGAGCAGGACGCTGCTGCTGCCCGTACCATTGCGGAGCGTGGCGTCCAATTGGTAGCTACCGCCCACGGCAACGCTCTGGAAAACCTTCTACTGAACCCAACTCTCTCCGATCTGGTTGGAGGGGTTCAGACTGTGACTCTTGGTGACGAAGAAGCTCGACGTAGAGGCAGTCAGAAGAGCGTTTTGGAGCGCAAGGCTCCACCGTCCTTCGATGCTTTGGTAGAGATAAAGGCGTGGGATCGGGTTGCCGTGCACTCAGAGGTCGCAGCTACGGTAGATACGCTCCTGCGAGGCTTTCCTGTGAGCCCGGAGATACGATGGCTCGATAGTGATGGCAAGGTCCATGAAGGCATAGGAGACCCGTCTACCCTGGCTTCCGTCTCGCCCCCTCAAGAAGGCGGTGGCGGTTTTGGTAATGACAGCGGAGGTTTTGACAACCGGCGTGGCGGCTCAAGGGGTCGAAGCGCGCCCAACAGGAGACAGTCCAGGCCTGCAGCACCGGCCAGTGCGGTATTCGCCAGCGCTCCGGTGAACACTCCGATTCGGGATACCGTGCCGCTGCGGGAAGCGAATCCGGTAATCAACAAAAAGAATACCAAGGTGTTTTCATTTGGCGTGAGCCGGGACAGGTTCATGGACACTGCCCGGACACTGGGCATCGGCGCAGAGATCGCTTCGAGCGTTCAGGAAGCCGACATGGTGCTGACCACAAAGACCCACTATCGCAACAGGGGTGAGTCCCTGCACTACGCCCAGGAAAAAGGACTGCCGATCTATGTCCTGAGAAAGAACACCCAGGTGCAGATGGAGCAGTTCCTAAAGACGTTGAGTGCGGGTTGGGGCGGTGATGGCCGGGTGCGACTCGGCGACGCCATGGAAGAGACTGAAGATGCCGTGATGCAGGTCATGGATGGCGGCCCATCCGTTGAACTTAACCCTCAATCGTCATACATCCGCAGGTTGCAGCATCAGCTAGCAGAGCGCTACAACCTTGGTTCTGCCAGCATGGGCCGGGAGCCACAGCGCCGCGTAGTCATCTTTCAAACGTGACCCATTCGGTAAGTCTGAGAGGAGCATGTGCCTCAGCCACTGTTTATCACCTTTGAGGGCGGCGAGGCTGCGGGGAAATCCACGCAAACCCGTCTTATCGCGTCGTACCTGAAGCGCCAGGGCTATGAGGTCACTCGTGTGGCTGAGCCTGGTAGCACACGGTTGGGTACGCGTGTCCGACGATTGGTGAAGTATGGCCCCATGTCTATCACACCTCTGGCAGAGACCATGCTTTTCCTTGCTGCCCGCACGCAGCTTGTTGAAGAGATTATCACCCCGGCTTTATCCCGAGGCGAAGCTGTGGTGTCTGACCGATTCGCGGATTCTACGTTGGCCTATCAGGGCTACGGCCGTGGTTTGGACATCGATGATATTCGTCGACTTAACAACATCGCCACGGGTGGCCTGACGCCTGACCTGACGGTGTTGTTGGACATGCCGGTAGGGGCCTCGGTTCAGCGAAGAGCACCGAGGGTGGACGACCGTTTTGAAGCGGAACTCCCGGGTGAAAACGATAGAGCCGCCGACCAGTCCTTCCACGAAAAGGTACGGCAGGGCTTTCTCGCTCTGGCCCGTCAGGCTCCGCAACGATGGCTGGTTATAGATGCTATGCTGCCTCGACTCGAGGTTTCACGGTTGATTAAGGCGCGGGTGAGCGATGTGTTGACGTCAAAGATGGCGTGACACTCCGCCCGATGCCTGCAGGAATCTTTTGACAGCGTACTGGCGCAATGCTAGTATCATCGGCCAAAGAGACCCTCTATTTCGTTCTATATGTGTAGATGACCAGAACACGGCCTAACCCGGGAAACGGGTAAGCCCTGGTCCGGAGGAAGTTCCTTACATGCCCCAAGGATCCGTGGCGATATATATCAGCCTTCTTATCGTCTCGTTGGCTTTCTCCGCCGTGTTCTCTGCATCTGAATCCATCCTCCTCTCTGTCCAACGCGTACGCATGCAGTACCTGGTGCGTAACAATGTGCCTGGCGCACAGATGGTGGCCAGGCTTGTAGAGAACCCCCAGCGTTTCCTCCCAACCATCCTGCTAGCCAACAACCTCACCAACACGTCCGCTGCGGCCTTGGGAACGGCGATTGCTGTTGAGCTCATAGACTCCCAGGGTACGGCGGTCCTTGCCGCTACTGCCGCCGTGACCGCCGTCCTGCTTATCTTTGGAGAGGCTATCCCCAAGGCGCTGGGTGTCAGACACGCCGAGAGTGCGTCGTTCATCGTGGCTCGCCCCGTGATCTTCCTTGGTAAAGCGCTGCTGCCATTCGTATGGTTCTTGAACCAGGTGGTCTCCATTGTGCTGAAACCCTTTGGCGGCGCGGGTAAC
>CAUZTE010000036.1:0-8878 GCA_963582565.1 Dehalococcoidia bacterium
CGGTAGACGGGAAACCAATACCAGAGAAACGTCAGTGATATCTGTGTCTGACGTAATGACCTTCACGGTCTCTACGGGTGCTTCAGCTGTGACCCAGCTGCCGCGGTTGGCGTCCCGTGCGACGATGCTGTTGGTTACGTCGCCGTTGACTGCTACTTCGTACGCCTCGCCGGGGGTAAGCACTGCGAGAATCGGTATGGTGGTCTCAATGAAACCGATGTTTGCCGTGCAAGCCACCAGCTGCCCTGGTGCTACAACAAGGTGGGTCAGGGTCACGTTGATTGTGTTGCCATCAAGCGTCTGGGTGAACCCTTCGAATGATGAGCAACTGCTGCTGTTGAGGATGGATATCACCTCAAGCGACACGTCTGTGGGGTCTGTGTCTGAGGTGATGACCTTCACACTTTGGATCTGAGCGGGCTTGCTCACTATTTCTGTAGGGGGCGAAGTGGATGGCCCACCGGTGCTGGGCGTTGGCGCAGCAGGTGATGTAGCTACTGGTTGGGCTCCGCCTGATGGTTGCGTGGACGTGTCCGGTGCGCCGCTGCTGCACGCCGCTGCAAGCAGTGCGACAAGGGCTATTGTCAGGAGCAGGGTGATCTTGATTGTGCCGTTCATGGCTGGTTCCTCCGTCGTTTATTCTCTTCACTGGAATTGACGCGAGGATTTGCAATTTGGTTCCGTGGATATATTGCCTCCGGCGGAGACTAAAGCTGCCTAGTTCCGGGGAGTCCAGAGGGGTTCCACTCTGGCAAGGGGCTCGGGGGGATGTGCCCCCGGCATTATCACTGCAGGCCAGTCTCCTGCACATGTGCCCCCGGCATAAAACTAGCCCTGTTCAGCTTTGAGCTTGGCGGCGTAGGCGTTGGCTGCTGCGAATGCGTTGGTGATGCTGTCCGGCCCCAGGGGTTCTTCCGGCGAGGCATCGTCCGCCCACTCGCTGCGACCCGGCTTGAAGAAGTCGCCGCCGTATACGTGGATGGCTGGCGTGTATGCCATCAATGGGTTTGCTACCTTGTGGATGACGTCCTTACCAAGGACTGATACGTCTTTGCCGACCATCGTCTTGCCATTGACTGTGTCCAGTCCCTGGCCGTCTGCGCGACGCTTATAGAAGATGTTGTCCTCCTGCCCGCCGTACACGCCGATGACTGCCCACATGCGGTGATCGTGGGGAAACAGGTTCATGTGCGGTGGCCAAACGAAGTGCATCACCGTCAGGTCGTCGGCGCGATAGAGGGGTTGGATGTTGTCCAGCGTGTCCGGCTCACCGAAGGCGCGCATCAATTCGTCGGGCGAGGAGACCGTGCGTTCCATCAACTCTTTCATTGCCAGCTCCGGGGTGCTCTCCGCCAGAGCCTCGCGACATTCTTCAAGGAACCGTTCAACCTCAAACATAGCTAACTTCTTTTTTGTTGCTTCCGGCGGAGACTAAAGTTCGGCCCCTCTGGCCCTCAGGCCAGTCTCAGACACATGTGCTCCCGTCATGTGGGTCCAGGGCTAGCCTTGGTGCAGCTTGCCCGATGCCTGTCGGATGTCCTCGATCTGCTTGAGCAGCGCGTCGTCGTCCAGCGTGATGTCGATGGGTTTGCCGAAGGGCTGCGGGAAGGTATCGTGGGTCGTGTAGTAGACCTCAAGATAGTTGTTCTCCGGATCCCGGAAGTAGATGCTGGCCGTGTTGCCGTGGGTGATAATGCTCTCCTCTTTCACGCCCTCTTCCTGAAAGACCTTGTGGAAGGCCTTCAGGTCAGCCAGGCTGTCTACGTGCATGGAGAGTTGTTGGATGAGCTTGGCATCCTCCGGGGCTGTGCGACCCGATGTCAGCAGCAGCTCATGGTGTTCGGTTTCTGGTTGCGCTGATAGGAACACGGCCTCGCGCTCCGGCGGGAACGTGTCTGTCACCGTGAAACCCAGGACGCGAGTGTAGAAGTCGAACATCTTGGGGAAATCATTGACGTGCAGGCCAATGTGGCCCAGAGAGCTTACCTTTGGCATTTCTGTATCCTCCCATCATCCTCGACCCCGCCCCTGCGAGGCATAAAGTGAGTACGAGTAAGGTACGCCCGATGTAATAACCGGTCAACTCGCCGTATGTCGCTGCGGCGAGGGGACTAAAGCTCCCGGCCCCCTGACCGTCAGGCCAGTCTCCGGTATGTTATTTCGCTTTGCCCCCAGGCCAGTCCCCTGGATTTGTCCCCGGCGCCTGGCCCACAGGCTAGTACCCCTGCACATGTGGTTGACAGGAGGGGCTTGCGAGCGGAGACTACGGGCCATTCCCGATATCACATAAAGCACAAGTTGAGGGGAGGATTGACCAATGGCGTGGATTAAAGTCATTCAGGAACACGAAGCCGAAGGCGAGTTGTTGGACGCCTATCATCGTATGCGAGAGGTGAACATCGCGTACAACGATGAGATGACCAGGAACGCACCCGCAGGGGCGCCTCAGCCACACCCGGTGACACCGCCGGAACTGTCCAGCTTGAACCCGCTGTCCATGTTGTACGGACGGCAGTTCATGATGCAGGTCATGCGCGGCGATTCTCGCGTCACCCCCGCAGAGCGCGAGATGATCGCAACCGTCACCTCAATGGCCAACAACTGTAGATACTGAACCATCGCACACGCAGGGGCCCTGCGTACAGTTGGTGGCGACGATCTATTGGCAGAGTTCATTCAGAACGATTGGCGGAAGGCGGACCTTAACGACGCCCAGATAGCCATGCTTGAGTACACGGAGAAGCTGACCCTGACTCCCGCCATGATGGAGGAGAAGGACGTTCAGTCCCTGCGAGATGTGGGTTGGACTGACCGAGATGTCCTGGACATCGCCTCCGCGTGCGCCTACTTCAACTTCCGAGTGCGCATCGTCGATGGTTTGGGCTTGGAAACCTCCGACCAGACGGCCCAGCGCGCTACTGACGCTCGCGACCATGCTAAGACGCTGGCAGCTGAGAAGGGCGTGACCCTACCCGGCGATATCTGGGGCGTTGGTCAGCAGGCAGCAGCTGCAAAGGACAAGACCACAGCCGGCTAAAGGGCATGAGCCAAGGGTGAAGCCCTTGCCCAGCCCCTGGCCTGCAGGCCAGTCTTGGAAATATTAGCTCTGGACTCATAATCCTACGGTTGCTAAAGGGAGCCCGTTCTCGAAAGGGATCGGGCTCCTTCGTCATTCCGGCGTAGGCCGGAATCCAGTGCATATCTCGCTGTGGCGAGGAGACTAAATGCCGTCTTGCCTCCGGCAGAGACTAAAGCCACCTTGTTCTGGGGAGTCTAGAGGGGTTCCCCTCTAGCAAGGGGTTCCGAGGGATGTGCCCCGGTTTACCCCCACAGGCCAGTCCTCGGCATATGTCGCTGAAGCGAGGAGACTAAAGCCCTGACTCTCAAGTCAGCCCCCTGCATACACCCGCAGATACATGGGTCCAGGGCGAGCCCTGGTATACTGCTCCTCATGACCGGATTCGCCCTCGTTCTTGTGATCATCTCCGCCTTTGCACATGCCTCTTGGAACTTCCTCCTGAAGCGAGGCACGAACCAGGAAGCCTTCATCTGGTGGATGCTGGTGTCCACCGCAATACTCCTGCTTCCCCTGGGCGTTGTCATTCTCGTCATCTACCCCGTCGAGGGGCCGGGTTGGTGGTACATCCTCGGAACCGCGCTTATTCACGTCCTCTATTTCGTTTTTCTTGGTCGAGGCTATGCTCGAGGCAATCTTTCAGTGGTCTATCCCATCGCTCGAGGGTCCGGCCCCGCGCTCGTACCGGTGCTGGGCGTGTTGGTGCTGGATGAGTCCGTCTCGATCGAAGCGTTCCTGGGCATCGGCGCCATCGTCCTGGGAATCTTCACCGTGCATTGGTGGGGCAGGTTCTCCGACATCCTGGGGAACCCCACCAGGATTCTGCGAGACCCTGGCACACGTTACGCCCTGCTGACTGGCTTGATCATCGCCACCTACTCGGTATGGGATAAAGTTGGCGTTGGCCACGTTAATCCCTTCCTGTATATGTACGGCATGACCGTGGGCACCGCGGTGTTCCTCACCCCCTACATGCTGCGTACTCACGGCGCGATGGTGTTGAAGCAAGAGTGGGCCCAGGCCAAGATGGCCATTGTTGCTTCAGGCCTCCTTACGTTTCTGGCCTACGGGCTGGTGTTGACCGCCCTGACCACCTCCAAAGTAAGTTACGTAGCTCCTACGAGAGAGGTTGGCATCGTGATCGGCGTCTTGCTTGGAACGCTGGTGCTCAAGGAGCCTTTCGGAGGCGGTCGACTCGTCGGGTCAGGCTTGATTTTGATGGGACTTGTCTTTGTCGCCCTCGCCCCCTGATATTGCCTCCGGCGGAGACTAAAGCCTCTTTGTTCTGGGGAGTTTAGAGGGGTTCCCCTCTAACAAGGGGCTCCGGGGCCTCCCCGTGAGCAAAGCGAGATAACATGCCCCCGGCCTAACACCGTAGCCAGTCTCCTGTATATGTGCCCTCATATCTTTTTATTTACTCCCCCTCGCCCCTAGGGAGAGGGGGACACAGGGGGTAGGGTTCTTTGTTGGTTGACACAAAGTCCGTGTGAACTGACACTGCGCGCACCACAAACCAGTTTCAAAGCGGCATGAGCCAAGGACATAGTCCTTGCCCAGCCCTGACCCTCAGGTCAGTCTCAAACACACTGGGGAGTCTGAGGGGCTTCCCTAGCCGGAGCGACAAACGGGCTTTAGTCCCCTCGCCTCAGCGACATAAAGGAGAAACATGTACCTGCACCTTGAACTTAAAGTAGTCCCCAACGAGCGACTCACCGAAGCTGTCGATCGGTTGTTCGATATGCATACCCTCATGTCCCAAAACCCCGGCTTTCATGAGGCCCAGATCTGGCGATACCTCGGCGCCCCCGGCCAGTACCTCATCGTACGGACGTGGCAGGACCCGGAGGCCCATGAGACGTACAGAGAAACCCCGGCGGCCAAGAACTTCAGCGTTGGCAGAGCGTCGCCCATGCCCTACAAGAACCTGGTGGTGCAGCATTGGAACGAGCTTGTGCGCTCAGCGGGTGATGCAAAGGGCGATTTCCTGGTGCGATCCCTCCACAACGTTGGTGCGGGTAGCGACGATGCCTATCTCGATAGTCGACGACAGCGCGATGCGTTGGCCACCAAGTCCGGCGGCGTGGTTGACGTTCGTACGTACCGACCCATCAGCGGCATCGACGACGTGACCGAAGCCCTGGTGCTGGAGCGTCGACACGATCGTGCTGGCTACGATACCTACTTGGAATCACAACCCAGCGCTGACTACGAGGCCAACCTGGCCCCCACCCTCTATACCACGCAAATCATAGAGTGCTACGAGCTTATGCAGCAAGTCCTGCCGGGGTAAGCTACGGCACTAAGACGTAGCCTTTAGCCTGCTGCTCCTTGACCGCATCTCTGGCATCGCCGCCGCGGAACAGCCCAAGTTCCGGCTTCTGGTTGCCGTGGTCCCGGTCCAGCGTCATGATGACCCGTTCCAGGTTCGGGTAATGGCACTCGATCTCCAAGCGATAGCCGTCCGGGTCAGTGAAGAACCAAGAGATGTTCTGAGGTTCAGCACCGTGACCGTGGGGGCCGTCCACCTCGATGCCGCAGCTCTCCACGTGGGCAATCGTCTCGTCGATGTTGTCCGGGTCGGCGCGATACCCAAAGTGCATATCGTATTGCGGGTTGGGCGTGCCCAGCGGAATCGCCAGGCCCAGGTCGCCTACATACAGCTTGATCTGTCGCTCCGTCTGCCACTGCACCTTGGCTCCCAGCACCTTCGTGTAGAACTCCATCGTGCGTTCCAGGTTCGACGATGCGAAGCCTGCGTGACTCAGTCCGGTCAGTCCTGCCATGATTGGCCTCCCCTCACATGATGCGCGGAAGGTAGTCCTAGCACGTCAGCCTGTCAAGATATGTCGGGGACTGGCCTGCGGGCCAGGAGAGCCGGCTTTAGTCCCCTCGCCGCAGCGACACATGGCCTTTAGTCTCCGCCGGAGGCAAGACGGGCTTTAGTCCCCTCGCCGCAGCGACATACCTAGCCCTGGTGGTCGGTCTCGCTCCAGAACTTGGCCAGCGACTCGTCCGCCTTCGAGTAGTCGTAGGTCTGGAAGCGACCCTGCCGGAGCCTGACCACATCGCCGTTGAAGTACCGCTCGTACAAGATCTGTCGAGAGCCAAACTGCGTCCCAATGAAGTCCCATACCAGCCGGAACAGCCGCACCCGGTCGTAGGCGTTAGCCTTCGCTCCCTGGAAGTACTTGTCTATCACCGGGCGCATCGCGCTCTCCATGTCCGCCTCGGTAGGCGTCAGCATCAGACCCCCGGCGGCAAGCTGCTGCATGATGTCCGTCACTCGCTGATACGCGTCCGGAGCCCAGTGGCGCATCGCGATTGCAGGTTGCGGTGACAGCCAGATACCCTCGCCCATCCACGGCCCCGCATCCGCCTCCATAGCGCGTAGGTAGGAGCGCACCGTCTCCGTCGTGTCGATGATCTCTGCAACCTTCTCTTGAACGTGCGAGTGCACGCCTATGCCGATGGTCTCCACCATTGCGTGGGTCATACCCAGAGCGAACTCCATCTTGGCGATGTTCTTGACCGCCACATGCTGCATGTACTGCCGCCACATGATTCCCAGCTCGACGATGTGGTTATGCAGCTCAACGTCGCCGTAGCAGAACACCCTGTCCCACGGCACCAGCACATCGTCGAAGACCGCCAGCGCGTCCATCTCGTCGAACCTGCTCGAAAGCGGCTGATCGTACGTGGAGCGACCTGTATCCCAGCTCTCGCGACAGATAAAGCTGAGGCCTTTGGTGGCTGTGGGAATCGAGAAGCCTAAAGCGTACTTCTCCTCTTCTTTGCCCCTTAGCGGACGGTACGGCGGCACGAAGATTTCGTCAGAGAAGGGGGCCAGCGTAGCAAGTAGCTTTGCACCGCGCACGATAATGCCCTCACTGGTAGTGTCCACAACACCTACGGGAATGTACGGGTCCGGCTGTTCCCCAACGGCCACGCCACGGTTGACCTGTGGGTGCCCGAAGCAGTGCGTCAGCGAAAGGTCATTCTCGCGGATGTACTCGTGGTATGCGATGAGGTTATTGGCGAACCGTTTGTCCGTGCGACCGTGCAACTCAGCCATCTGCCGTGTAGCTGTCACCTGGATGTTCACATAGTCGGGTGTCCGACCCAGGATGCCGTGATGGGCCTCTGCAGTGATCTCCAGCGCTCGACGTCGCTTCATCAGGTCGTCCTGGTTCTTGGGGATGATGAACGACAGCGGCACCGGGTCACCCGTCGCTGGCGATTTGAAGGTCATTTCGTCGTGGAGGGCGGGGTCGTGTTGCAGATCGAACAGGTCAGCAAGCGTCTTGGCCATACGCCCGAGCTTAGGGTCTGTGGTCACGTCTTCAACGCGATTGCCCTCCAGCCATATCTCCCGCGAGTCTTTGAGGCCGTCCAGGAACTGTTGCCCGGTGCGAATACCCATGTGTCTACTCCTACGTTGGCTTGTTGCCAGAGATTATAGCCGTATATGCAGGGGACTGGCCTGTGGGCCAGAGGCCGAAGATAGGCGGGCTTCAGTCTCTGCCGGAGCGGGTATGTCTTGGGACTGGCCTGCGGGCCAGCTTTAGTCCCCTCGCCGCAGCGACATGCCACTGGCTTGACCTTCGAGTACTTGCGGCGCACAGTATGGGCCAAGTTTTAGAGTCGATTGTGGGGGTAGGCGATGACAACAAAGAAAACCAAGACGTTCTCGTTCCACTGGGGCAGCGGCCACATCGCCGAAGAGGCACAAGTCACTGGTGAGCACAACGTGCCCACCTTCCAGTTGATGAAATACACAGAAGGGCAGGCGGAAGGCGTCGTGACCATACGCTTTTGCCAGTACAACCATAGAGGGATGTTCAGTCGATCACCATTGATTATGGGCGTCGACGAGATTGGCATGATGCGGGATGCGCTGAAAGAGACGCCGGAGTTGTTGGCGCTGATGAAGCAACTGGTAGCTGACTAATACATGCAGGGGACTGGCCTGCGGGCCAGAGGGTCTTTAGTCTCCGCCGGAGGCAATGCGCCTGTATCGCCGCCGGAGGCGATACAGGCTTTAGTCCCCTCGCCTCAGCGATATAACAGCAGCGACACATATAGTAGACTACGCTAACGCAATGCAGGGAGACGACTATGAACATTGATGCACATGCACATATAACGGGGCCGCTGGAGTTGTACGGCCATTTCCGCGCACTCTCCGGAGCCACGGGGCCGGGGCCTCGACCCAAGCTGCCGGAGTTCTCCGATGAACAAATGGAGGAGAGCCTGAAGGGCCACCTGACAGAGGTACACGATGTTGGCACTGACCTTCAGCTTGTGTCGCCTCGACCGTGGGCCATCCCCACCGGTGACCGCCGCGAGCCCGTGGTTGAGCACATCACCCAGGGCGTGAACAACATGATCGCGCAGTCGGTAAAGCTGCATCCTGACCGTTTTGCCGGTATCGGTGCCATCCCGCAGCTGGTCACGCAGGGCACCAAGTTCTGCCTGGAAGAGCTGGATCGCTGCGTTAACGAGCTTGGGTTCGTTGGCATCAAGATCAACCCTGACCCCGGCGAGGGCTCTGCAGAAGTTCCCCACATGGGTGACGAGTATTGGTACCCGCTATACGAGAAGATGGTGGAACTGGACGTGCCGGGCCTAATCCACGGTGGGCCTTTCCGCTTCTCCCGTGAGCCGGAGCTGGGCTATTTTGTTGAGGAAGAGGCCGTGGCCGCGTGGGGCATCATGCGTTCGCCGCGCGTGTTCCAGGACTTCCCTAACTTGAAGCTCGTGGTCGGCCATGGTGGAGGCTACATCCCCTACCAGGCAGGCAGA
>CAUZTE010000037.1:0-8808 GCA_963582565.1 Dehalococcoidia bacterium
ATCTTCTTCATAGAATTGGACTGCCCACGCCCACGTGAGGCAATCGTACAGGTCATGGGAGTCTAAGGGCATACAGAATGGCATCGCCTACTGAACAAGGCATCCCAAAGGAGTTAGAGCCAGCCTACGAAGAGTGCATTCGGCTTGCCAGCTCCCATTACGAGAACTTCACCGTTGCGGCACGGTTCCTATCGAAAGAGATTCTCCCCCACCTCTCAGCTATCTATGCGTACTGTCGTGGCGTGGACGACCTGGGCGACGAAGCAGAAGGGGATCGGCTGGCGCTACTGGAGGCCTGGTCCCAAGACCTGGAGTCCTGCTACTCCGGTACCCCGGAAGCACCCCATCTCCAAGCATTGCAGCACACGATCCGCACCTACAACATCCCCCCGGAACCCTTCCGCAAGCTCATCGAAGCCAACCGTATGGATCAGGTACGCCTTCGGCACAACACGTTTGACGACCTGCTCAGCTACTGCGATCACTCCGCAAACCCGGTGGGCCACCTCTACCTCTACATTTCCGGCTACAGCGACGAGGAGCGCCATCGACTCTCGGATTTCACCTGCACCGCCCTACAACTGGCCAATTTCTGGCAGGACGTGCATCGCGACTATGCGATGGGCCGCATTTATCTGCCACAAGAGGACATGATCCGCTTTGGCTATACGGAAGAAGAGTTGGCCGCCGGGGTATGCAACGATGCCTTCCGCTCTCTCATGGCTTTTCAGGTAGAACGAACGCAGCACTACTTCGAACAGGGGTCGCCCCTGGTGAAGCTGGTTGAAGGAAAAGCCCGCCTCCATATCAAGCTCTTCAGTCTGGGAGGGCTGCGGGTGCTGGACGCCATACGCGGCCAAAGGTACGATGTCCTCTCAAAGCGTCCCAGGGTGAGCAAGCCTCGTAAGGCGTGGTTGCTGCTCAAGACCTATTTGTGGATGAAGCTCACTCGACAGATATAACAAGGACACAACTCCAACGGGAAGACAGATACACGGAGAGCCAATTTGGCCAACGCAATCCCAACTGAAGCCTATGAACACTGCCAGCGAATAACCAAGGCAGAAGCCAAGAATTTCTACTATGCCTTTATCACGCTGCCCAAGGCGAAGCGTCTCGCCATCTATGCCGCTTACGCGTTCTGTAGACTGTGCGATGACATCGCTGATGAGGCTCTGGATCTCGATGAGAAGCTAAGGCAGCTGGGTGAGGTAGAAGACAAGTTGGAGCAGGCAAAGAACGGCCACCCTGACGGGCCTGTGTACGAGGCGCTTGCCCACGCGGTTCATGCGTATAGCATCCCCTGGGAAGACCTGATTGAGGTCATCCGCGGTGTGGAGATGGACCTGACGATCACTCGCTATGAGACGTTTGAAGACCTCCGAGCTTACTGCTATCGAGTGGCTTCAGTCATCGGACTTATATGCATCCAGGTGTTTGGATACAAAGACCCCAAGGCTCGCGAGTATGCCATCGAACTTGGCCTTGCCATGCAATTGACCAACATCCTACGAGATATCCGTGAGGACGCGGAAATGGGTAGGGTCTACCTGCCGCAGGAAGACCTTGCACGATTTGGGTATTCAGAAGAGCAGCTCATGGCCGGGGAACTCAACGAGGATTTCACCCGATTCATGGAGTTTCAGGTTGCTCGGGCCCGAGAGTACTTCACAAGGG
This sequence comes from Dehalococcoidia bacterium, assembly GCA_963582565.1. Classification (GTDB taxonomy): domain Bacteria; phylum Chloroflexota; class Dehalococcoidia; order Lucifugimonadales; family UBA1127; genus UBA1127. Next base: position 1,678 of record CAUZTE010000037.1, read on the forward strand.
GCAAACGCTTGCTGAAGCTGTTGCCGATGCGGACCCGTGCCTGCCCCTCAGTGCTTGGCGGTATCTACAGTCGGCTCCTTGACCGCATTGAGGATAAGGACTACGACGTGTATGAACGGCGAATATCACTACCGCCTAGAGAAAAGCTATTCATGACGGTGCGAATATGGGCTCAGAGCTACGTTCCCCTGGAGCGCGTAATCACTGCGTGGTGATCGGCGGAGGCCTTGCTGGCCTTTCTGCTGCCTGCGCGCTGGTGGATCAAGACGTTTCGGTGACTCTGCTTGAGAAGCGACCCTTCTTGGGCGGTCGCGCATTTTCCTTCACTGACGCTGAGACCGGCCAGGAAGTAGACAACGGCCAACACGTTTATCTGGGTTGTTGCAACGCATACACCGGCTTCCTGCAGCAACTAGGGGTGCTAGACCAGACCACGCTCCAACAAAACCTACGTATCCCGGTAGTTGATGGTGAGGGCAAGGTGGGCATGTTCTCCGCCGCACCACTGCTGCCGGCTCCGCTCCATCTGCTGCCGTCCTTCATTGCGTTTCCCCACCTTGGATTTCGCGACAAGCTCAAATCCGGGTATGCCATGTTGCGCATTCGTCTCATCGACAGAGAAAAGCATCGCGCTGAACTGGAAGCGCAGACGTTTCGAGAGTGGCTGGAGCATCGAGGGCAGTCGCAGCGATCGATGGATGTGCTCTGGGACCTCATAACGCTGCCGGTCCTAAACGATTCTGTCAGTGACGTCAGTGCCTATATGGGCATCATGGCCTTTCAGGACGGCTTGCTGCAGGGGCGAACCAGCGCGAACATCGGTTACTCACGCGTAGGCCTAACCGAGCTCATCAGCGACGCCGCCAGGAGCTACATCACCCAACACGGCGGCCAGGTCCTGGCTGGTCGCACGGCCACAAGGCTCATCATTACAAATAGTAATGTTTCTGGCGTCGATACCGGAACAGAGGTCATCCCGGCAGATGCCGTAGTCTCCGCCGTCCCCTGGGACGCGTTGCCTACGCTGCTTCCGAGCGAACTCGCCGCCAACCCGTTCTTCGCCCCAGCCAGCAACCTAGAGTGGGCGCCAATCGTCGGCATTCACGTGTGGTACGACCGCCCCGTCATGGAAGAAGAGTTCATGGCGACTCTAGACAGCCACATCCAGTGGGTTTTCAACAAATCGCGAATGCAGGGGTTATCCGGCCCTGGGCAATATCTGTGTGTCTCTATCAGCGGTGCATGGGAACACGCTCCAATGACCAAGGAAGCCTTACGCGCCATATTCCTACCAGAGTTGGCCAAGGTGTTCCCCAAAGCCGCGACGGCAACGGTTGAACAGTTCATTGTAGTGAAACAGCTATCCGCCACCTTCCGGTGTACGCCGGGGGCCCAGGCCCACAGGTTGCCGCAGCGAACGCCGGTGGACAACCTTGTACTGGCAGGCGACTGGACGCAAACAGGGTGGCCAGCCACCATGGAATCGGCGGTGCGAAGCGGCGTCATGGCTGCCACAGAGGTCGCACGGGCACTCGACGCACCAAGCCCGTAGCCCGCTTCGTCTTGACATCACCCGGCGACGCATGCCACTCTGGCCCGTACCCATCCACGCAGCGAAAGGCCATCCATGACCACCGTCAGACACTTCACTTCCACCGGGTTCGTCGTCCAGAACGGCGCTACGCTGCTTCACTGGCACGCCAAGGTCAAAGCATGGCTTCCACCAGGCGGCCACGTGATTGAGAACGAGGATCCTGTTGAAGCTGTGCTGCGAGAAGTGGAGGAGGAGACGGGGATACATGCAGAGGTAGTGCCCACCGGCGGCCTGCTGACTGAACTGTCCTACCCCACCCAGTTACAACCGCCCCTCACCATTATGATCGAAGACATCGACGATCCTGTGGCGGGGTTCCACCAGCACATCGACTTCATCTACGTCTGTAGGCCGCTCCAACCCGTGACCAGCATCCCCGACGGCTGGCGTTGGGTCACCCAGGAGGAACTTGCTTCCGGCAGTCCGCTGGAACGGGCTGGCGGGGCACCTGAACCGCCTCCGGAGGACGTGCGACTGCTTGGTGAGCGCGCATTCCAGTTGATGCAAACCCAGGTCAGGTAGGTAGAGCCCGCCGTGAAAGCCCTCGTCCTTGCCCCATTCGCCCCGGAGTCGTTGGACCGACTACGCAAACGCATGGACGTCATATACGAGCCGTGGACGGAGACCGAGCGACTATGGGACCCCGCAGAGTTGGCGGTTCGGCTAGCCAACGAGGCGATTGAGGCGGTTGTTGTGGAGTTGGATTTCCTTTTCGATGAAGTCTTCGATGACCCTTCTCCGTTGCGTTTTATCGGGCTTTGCCGCACCGCTACCAATCAGGTCGACATAGATGCTGCTGCTGCGCGCGGTGTAGTCGTGGCCAACACGCCGGGCCGCAACGCCAACGCCGTGGCAGAGATGACGATAGGACTGGCTTTCGCCCTGGCACGTCGCATCCCAACTGCCCATGCATACGTCAGCAGTGGTAGCTGGGAAGACCCGCTTACGCCGTACACGAAGCTTCGCGGCGTTGAGCTTGCAGGCAAGACCTTGGGGGTTGTGGGGCTGGGCGTTATCGGGAAGAAAGTAGCTCGGTTAGGCCACGCACTGGGCATGCAGGTTATGGGTTATGACCCGTTCGCTACGGCCCCGAAGTATGTTGCCATAGCCCCTTTGGAAGAGCTTCTTTCTAACAGTAATGTTGTAACGTTACATGTGCCTGAGACTCCAGGGACCATTGGCATGATTGGTGCGAATCAACTGGCTCTGATGCAGTCGACCAGTTACCTCATTAACACGGCATCAGCGACGTTGGTAGATGAAGCGGCCCTTGTGGCAGCGCTCAAAAGCAAGAGCATCGCAGGAGCCGCGCTGGACGTGTATGAGACTCACCCCGTTGTGCCAAACAACCCGCTGCTCAACCTCGACAACGTGGTCCTGACGCCACACATCGGTGGTGCGACGGCTGAAACCATTGAGCGATACTCCCAGATGATCACCCGTGACCTCCTCCGTTTCGTAGGACAGGGCAAATGAGCACTCAGCAACAAACACTCCTCGCCATCGACGTCGGCACAAGCTCGATGAAGGTCGTGTTGACCGATGAGAAGGGTCGCGTGCTGGCATCGTCCTTCGCGGCCACGGCATACGTCACACCAGACGACGCATCGGAGCTGACTCGGGAGTTCATTCCAGACGAGTTGTGGAACACCATTCTGAATTTGATCAATCAAACATTACATTCTACAAACATTACAGGAAACTCAGTGACGGCGATCGGCATCACCTGCCAACGACAGGGTATCGGGATGCTGGATAACAGTGGTAACCCGCTCTATCTAGGCCCCAACCTTGACCTCCGCGCGGTCTTTGAGGGCGTGGCGCTGGACGAGGAGTTCGGCGACATGGTCTACAGCACCACAGGTCATCTGCCGTCGTTCTTCTTCGCTCCAGCCAAGCTACGGTGGTTCCAGGCCAATCGCCCCGAGGTGTACGCCCGCATCGCTACCGTGTTAACCCTGGGCGACTGGGTGGCGTATCGATTGACCGGGGAGGTTGCAGGGAACGAGACGCTGGCGGAAGAAGCGGGTCTGCTGGACGTTGCATCCGGCGAGTGGGCCACACAGCTGATGTCCCAGCTTGGTGTTCGCAACGACTGTTTTCCCACCCTCACTGCTCCTGGCACATCGTTGGGTGGGGTGACCAAGGCTATAGCTGAAGCCACCGGACTGAAGCCAGGCACACCTGTGGTGGTCGCTGGCCCTGACACGCAATGCGGGCTCCTGGCCATGGGCGTTGTTGAGCGAGGTTCCGTGGGGGTAGTCGCCGGGTGGAGCGTGACCGCGCAGGCCGTCACTGCAACTCCCCAACCAGATACGAGGAAGCGCACATGGGTAGGTAGGCACATCGTACCTGGCCGCTGGATTGCCGAAGCGAATGCGGGAGACGGCGGGAACGCGTATCGATGGCTCCGCGACCTCGTTTTCGGTACCGCTGACGATGCGTATCAGGCGATGGAGGGGATGGCCAACAACGTGGCTCCCGGCTCCGACGGCTTACTGGCGCTGCTTGGACCTGCGCCACTGCATCTATCGCAGCCCGGGTTGCGGCCTGGCGGGTTCATCTTCCCTGTGCCGACCACCTTCAGCGAATACGGTCAGGGGCACTTGGCGCGCGGCGCGATGGAGAACATTGCGTATGCCGTGCGTGGCTCGTGTTCAATGTTGGAAGAAGTGACCGATAGCGCAATCAGCAACATCGCTGTGTGTGGGGGGATGACCCGAACCAAGCTATTCAACCAGATACTCGCCGACGTGCTTGGTCGATCGATCAACGTCTCATCTACGCCTGACGCCAGCGCTATCGGGGCGGCGCTCATCGCAGGGGCGTCGCTATCGAGTAACCCGGACCTTGCCGGGCTGGCAGCGAACGCATCCGCCACGCTTACAACGGTGGAACCACAACCGGTAGCAGCGGCAGAGTACGAGGAGCACTACGGCCGTTGGGTTGAGGCGCAGGAGCGGCTTCAGGGCTTCCTTTAAGGGGCTCAGCCCCTTTTTGGTACCCTTCAACACGCTAAGCATCAAGAGTACCAAGAGCCAGCTTTAAGGGTAACAGTCAGGTCATATGGGTGCAGGACAAGTCCTGCCTTCGAAGGCTACAATAAGCTGCAGTTAATCGCAGGGGGATTCAATGGCGTCGGATTTTTGGCTGGCAGAGCGTACTGCAGTGCTGGACACGGCTCAGGAGTTGGCTCGACAGGGCCTGGTCTCCGGGGCCAGCGGCAACGTCAGCCTTCTGATTCCAGGCGAAACCCCATTGCTCGCCATTACCCCGAGCCGTCGTGCCTATCGTTCCATGACCGCGGCGGATATCCCCATCATCGACTTCGAGGGCGACCCGATTTTCGGTGACCTTCCTCCATCGTCGGAAACCATGCTCCACGTTGCGGTTTACAACGCTCGTCGCGACGTACGTTCCGTTGTGCATACCCACTCCGTATACGCCAGCGTCTGCGCAGTCAGCAACATCGCGATCCCACCGGTCATCGACGAGGTGGTGGTGGTGGTTGGCGGCGAAGTGCGCGTTGCACCGTACCAGCCCCCCGGAAGTGAGGAGTTGGCCCAGAGTGCATGTGAGGCGTTGGAAGGTCGGAGCGCGGCGCTCCTGAGCAACCATGGCCTGGTAGCTGTAGGACACGACCTGGATGCGGCGATGGACGTGGCGGTACTGGTGGAGCGCGCCGCCCAGATCTGTGTGATGACCAAGCTCCTGGGAACCGAGCGTTTGTTGCCACCTGAGGTCATCTCGGTAGAAGAGGGTCTGTACCAGATGCATCGCACAATGGAAGAGAACGCCTAGTGATAACGGTTCCGGGATTCCTCCTCCGCAGGCTCTACGTGAAGGGTAGCTTGTGTGCCACCCCAGAGGGCCTGTCATTTCAGATCAAGAACTCCCTTGGCTCCGGCTACGCCAGGGGGATGCTGCCCCTATCGCTGGATGGCGTAGAGATACCTATGGAAGACTCCCACTTCACGGTGGACGACCGGACGGTCTCGTTCTCCGAGGTCACCAAAGACGTGCCCTTCACCCTGGCCATGAACCGCGCAACCACCATTACCGCCACAGGCATCTCGCTGACACCCGGCACCCACAAGGTGGGCATGGCTTTCGATGTGCAGGGGCTGGGCACCCTCCGATTCGATTTCACCGATGTAGTCCCTGATGGCTAGCGGCCTTCGCATCGCAGTCACCGGCGCGGCAGGCTCGATCGGCTCGAAGCTGGTTGCGAGGCTTGCTGCATCCGACGATGTAGACGAAGTTGTCGCCCTCGACGCTCGACCCGTCGACGCCACCCACCCCAAGGTACACGGCTACCAACGAGACATTCTCCAACCGATAGACGACATCCTCAAAGAACATGGAGTCGAGTCCGTCGTCCACCTGGCATTCCAGCTGAAGCCCGACAGGGATCGTGAAGCCGCTCGTCGGATAAACGTCGGTGGAACTGCCAAAGTGTTGCAGAGTTGCCAATTTGCAGCCATCGCCCACATTCTCTACCTCAGCAGTAGCACGGTGTACGGCGCTCGCAAGAACAACGTTGCGGCGTTCACAGAGGAATCGCCCGCCTGGCCCGTACGTGGGTTCCAGTATGCAGAGGACAAGGCCGCTACCGAGTTGTTGCTGCAGGACTACGCCGCTGACTACTCCGGCACCCACGTCACGACGCTACGAGGGTGCGTGGTGATGGGCCCAAACTCCGACAATTTCATCACGCAGGCCTTCTCCAAGCCGTTATTGGTGAGCATCCGCGGCTCAGACCCTCAGATGCAGTTCATCCATGAAGATGACCTCATGGATGTCTTTGGGCTCTGCTTGAATGAGCCATTCTCCGGCGTCTACAACGTGGCGGGAGCAGGCACGGTACCGTATAGTCATATAGCCAAGGTGGCGGGGCGCAGAGCGATTCCCGTGCCAGCATCAATCCTGTACCCGCTGACGCAGGCCTCCTGGGCCTTGAGGCTCCAGAGCGATTCCCCTGCGTGCGGCCTGGATATGATCCGGTGGCCCTGGTTGGCGGACATAGGCAAGCTGCAACAGGAGACAGGCTGGGTACCCAGGTACACGTCACAGCAGGCATTGGAAGCATCCACGCTGGCCAAGAAGCCCGCCACCAATACGTAGTCAACTTGATCGGAGACCAGTGAGCACAGGTCATCCACAACGCGTTCAGAGCATGTTCGATCGCATCGCCAAGCGCTACGACGCCTTCAACACCGTGGCATCCTTCGGGCGAGACGAGGCATGGCGTCGACTCGCCGTCCGGCTTGCTGCGCCTGAGCACGTCGACCGAGCTTTGGACGCGGCGTCAGGGACCGGGAAGCTTGCGGCCGCGCTGGCATCCCAGGCCACCCACGTCACCGCCCTCGACTTCTCCAACCCCATGCTTCAGAAATCGAAACCCATAATTGCAGCGGCGGGGCTGACAGAGCGAGTCGCGCCACTCCAGGGCGACGTACTGGCGCTGCCGTTCCCTGACGCAACCTTCGACTGCGCGACCATCGGGTTCGGCCTTCGCAACCTGGACGACATTCCGT
>CAUZTE010000038.1:0-8754 GCA_963582565.1 Dehalococcoidia bacterium
GCTTCTGCTTGGGCCATTGGGTCCTCCCCTGACAAATCGAGGTTGGGTGTCGGGTACCGGAAAGAAGGCTCTACCCGGTACAATTTATATCTGCTGCGATGTGATGGGCGGGCTTTACGGCCACATCCGCGCGCCGCGTGATTCTAGAAGGATAGTACCGATGAGCCTCTAGGGGTGTCAAGGGTGCCCACCCCATGGAATAGGTTGAAATCGGCTGCAGAAGGGACGCAATCCTACTGGATGTGGAAGATGCTGGCCGCGTTGTCCCAGAGCACCTTCTTCTTCTGCTCATCGGTCAGGTTGGTGTCCGCAATGAATTTGTCCAGTTCGTTGGGGAAGGTAGAAAGCAGCGGCCACGGGTACTGGCTACCCCAGACCACCACGTCATCGCCAACCTCCTGAAACACGTCATGCGTGCTGGTCTCCCAGGGCGCACTGGCAGCGAACCCCTGCTGCTTGAACAAATAATCCGGGGGCAGTGTGGAAGGGCAATCGTTGCCAAAGGGTATCTGGCCCCAATGCTCTTCCAATCGCTCTATCCAGAACGGGAGCCAACCGGCGCCAGCGCCCAGGAAGCCGACCTTGAGGCCAGGGAACCGTTCCAGGATGTTGTGTCCAAAAAAGGACATCATGGCCACCCAGAGTTCAAAGGTGTCTGACACCGCCTCGTGGGAGAACTTGTCGTCGGGGTATCGGTCTGTGCCAAGCTCTGGCAGAACGCTTCCGGTGGCTTCGCTGATGACGATGGGCACACCCAGATCGAGGGCTTCCTGGTAGAGGGGATCGTAAGCGGTATCGTGGAGCAGGCGATGAACCACGGGATTGGACCGCATGAACGCAGCTACAAACCCCAGTTCCTTCACGGCACGGCGCAGCTCTATCACTGATTCTTCAACGCTCTGAAGGGGCAGCAGCGCTACACCTTTGAGTCGCTTGGCGTCCGCTTTGCAGTAATCGGCGAGGTAGTTGTTGTACGCCCGTGCCATGGCTGCTGCCAGGGGTGCATCGATGTGGTCAGACCAGATGGCGTACAGGCCTGCTGTGGGTAGGAGGATCCCGACGTCCACGCCCTCTTTATCCATGTCCGCCAGGTGCGACTTGCCAGAAAAGTTCGCTGCTGAGGTATCGCTGTAGATCTTTTGGTATGCGGGATTGGTAAGGAAATTCGTTTGATTCCGTGAGACCGGGCGGCCTTTCACGGTCATGGCCACGCGACTGTTGTCCATCTTCACGGGTTGTTGCGACTTGAAGGGTTCTTCCAGCCACGTATCCCACAGGTCTACTGGTTCGATGACGTGTCGGGTTGTATCGATTACTTGAAACTGACCCTTCATGGTTCCTCCGCGATGCTATCTATGACCGGAGGGTATGCTAGCTGCGGCTATATGCTGTCGTCAACCACCTCAGGCCAAGGCAGTGCCCGCCTTTCCTGGAAACTTCCGGGAAAACCCTCACCCCCTGAGTCCCCTCTCCCTACGAAGGAGAGGGGGAGGAGAGATATTAAAGATGGGGGCACATATGTCTGGGCCTGGCCTGTGGGCCAGAGGGTCGCAGGCCAAACCTGCTCCCAGACCCCTTGCCGGATGGTGATTCCCCTCCGGACTCTCCAGCTATAGGGCACTTCCTTAGGTAGCCGCAGGCACTTGGGTCCAGGGCGCCGCCCTGGTTGTTGACCGTGGAGGTTGCCGCAGATACCATGTCGCCACTCCAAATTCCAGAGGAGATGAACTATGAAACTCGTACGGTTTACAGATACAGCAGGAGCCGCCGACAGCACGGCCAAACCCGGCCTGATTAAGGGCGATGCTGTGGTGGATATATCGTCAGCAGTGGCCAGTCTTCCCGCATCAACGCCACAGATGTTGATGGAATCGATTATCGATAACTTTGAGAGCCTTCGACCAGAGCTTGAGAAGCTACTGGAATCGGGCGCAACCGTCCCCATCGCCAGCGTAAAGCTACGGCCACCGCTGCCCCGTCCAAGCAAGATACTTTGCTGCATCGGCAACTACTGGGAGCACATGCAGCGTGAGGCAGGCCCGCTGAACATGTTCCTGAAATCGCCCGACGCCGTTATTGGCGATGGCGACACCGTGGTGCTTCCCAACAACACCAGCCCGTACATGTTTCAGCACGAGGCCGAGCTTGCCATTGTGTTCAAGGGGCCAGCCAAAGACGTGAGTCAGGCCTACCACAAGAACGCCATCTTCGGTTACACCTGCATCATCGACGTATCCGCTCGAGCAGAAGGCCGACGTACATGGCGGCAAGGTAGCTGGATGGGCAAGTCGTTCGACACCTTCGCGCCCATCGGCCCGTGCATCGTCACCGCTGACGAGATCGAAGATCCAAACTCGCTGTGGGTGAAGTTCTGGAACAACGGTGACCTGCGCCACAACTACGTGACCGACGACATGGAGCACCGCGTACCAGAGTTGATTGAGTTCTCCACCAACATCATGACTATGAACTCCGGTGACCTCCTGAGCTGTGGCACGAACCACGAGGGCCTGGGGCCATTGCAGGACGGCGAGAAGGGCGAGATTGAGATTCAGGGCATCGGCCGGTTGACCATCAACGTTTCCGATCCGCTGAAGCGCACCTGGGACCGCGGCATCTTCATGGGCGAGGGTTCAACCAACCCGGAAGCTCGAGCGCAGCAGAAGAAATAAGCCGTTCTCAACGTAAGCCAGGAGACAACACATGGAGATAACCAAAGAAGATCTGCTGAAGATGTTTGAGACCATGGTGACCATCCGCCAGTTCGAACTCAGGGCGTTCGCAGAGGTTGGCCAACGGAGCCTTCGCGGTGCCATCCACCTCTCCGTGGGGCAGGAGGCGGTGCCCACCGGCATCTGCGCTCACCTGACGGACGACGACTACCTGGCATCGACACACAGGGGCCACGGTCACTGCATCGCCAAGGGAGTGAATGTCCAGGGCATGATGGCTGAGATCCTGCAAAAGGCCACCGGCACGAACAAGGGCAAGGGTGGCTCCATGCACATCGCTGATATGAGCAAAGGCATGTTGGGCGCTAACGGCGTCGTCGGCTCCAGCGTCCCCCTGGCGGTTGGGGCGGCACTGGCTGCAAAGCACAGAGGCACTGACCAGGTGGCCATCGCATTCTTCGGCGACGGCGCGGTGAACCAGGGTGTTGTCCATGAGAGCATGAACCTTGCTGCCATCTGGAAGCTGCCGGTCATCTTTGCCTGCGAGAATAACCTGTACGCAGAGTCCACGCCGGTTGAGTACGCCACACCCATCGCGAACATCGCCGAGCGGGCAAAGGGCTACAACATGCCCGGAGTGGTCGTCGACGGCATGGACGCCTTCGCGGTGTACGACGCTGCAGGTGCAGCCATCGGTCGAGCACGCGCAGGCCTCGGGCCGACGCTGCTTGAGTGCAAGACGTACCGGTATTACGGCCATGCTGCCTTCGATAACCCCAAGAGCTACCGCTCCACCGAAGAGGAAGAAGAGTGGAAGGCCCGTGACGCCATCATGAAGTTTAAGGAACGAGTCCTTGAAGAGGGGACGCTGAACCAGTCCGAGCTTGATGAGACAGAGGCTGCCATCACCGAGATGATGGACGACGCAGTCCGCTTTGCCGACGAATCCCCCGATCCGGACCTGAGCGAGCTGCTCACGGACGTGTACGTCGATCCTCCCAAAAGTTCTCTCGGCCGCAGCGCCCATTTGTTTACATAAATGTTCAACCGGAGTGTGTCATGACATCGAAAACCACGCGTATGCTCTCCTATCGGGATGCCGTCAACGAGGCGTTGCAGCAGGAGATGGAGCGTAATCCGGACATCATCCTCATGGGAGAGGACATCGCCGGCGCGGCAGGCAGAGCCGATCAGGGGTTTGTTGATGCCTGGGGTGGACCCTTCCGCACCACTCAGGGTCTGATCCAGAAATTTGGCGAAGACCGGGTCAGGGATACTCCAATATCTGAGGCGGCGTTCGTCGGTACGGCTATCGGTGCAGCGGCGGCGGGCGTTCGGACCGTGGCGGAGCTCATGTACTTCGATTTCGTGGGCGTCTGCTTCGACCAGCTTTTGAACAACGCTGCCAAGATGCACTACATGTACGGCGGCAACGTGACGCTTCCTTTTACCCTGCTTACGCGTATAGGCGCGGGTGTGGGCTCGGCGGCGCAGCATTCTGAGATACTCTACGCGCTGATGTCTCACATCCCAGGGCTCAAGGGAGTTGTTCCATCGGACGCATACACGGCCAAGGGTCTGCTGACGGCGGCACTGCGATCTAACGACCCCGTCATCTTCTTTGAGCACAAGCTCCTCTACCATGAACAGTGTGAGGTTCCAGAGGAGTCGTATGAACTCCCCATCGGGCAGGCTAGGACCGTACGAGAGGGCACCGACATCACGCTGGTGGGTATATCCAAGATGACATCGGTGTGCCTGGAGGCCGCCGAGTTGCTGGCAGCAGAGGGCGTCAACGCAGAAGTCGTCGACCTGCTCAGCGTGTTCCCCATCGATTACGACCACATCATCGCGTCGGTGCAGAAGACCCACAGGCTGGTAATCGTCGACGAAGATACGCCCACGTGCAGCGTCGCAGCAGACATAGCGGCCACGGTGGGCGAAGAGGCCTTCGACTCTTTGGACGCGCCCATCATGCGGGTGCAGGCTCCCCATACCCCGGTGCCATACGCCAGAGAGCTGGAACTTGCCTATATCCCTGACGCCCAACGGGTGGTGAAGACCGTACGAGAGGTCTTTGGAAACTAAGTCAGTACGAAACGCGGGAGAACCTAATGGATTTTGAAGCTGCCAAGAAATTTCTGGATACCCACCACCGAGGCGTGGTGACGACAACGCAGAAGAACGGCGCCGCCCATGACAGCATTGTGGTGTGCGGCCACTACCAGGATAAGATGCTCTTTGTGTCTGTGCTGGGCAACGCCCGCAAAGTGCACAACCTTCGCCGTGACCCACGGTGCACGGTGCTGGCCGTCTCCGATGATTGGGGCCAGTACGTGGTGGTAGAAGGCCAGGCCCAGTTGATGGATTACGGCAACACGGACCCGAAGGAGTATCGGGAGCAGCTCAGGGATGCCTTCCGCGCTTGTGGCGGAGGTGAGCACTCAGACTGGGAAGAATACGACCTTGCCATGCGTAAACAGAACGCGGTCATGATCCTGGTCTCACCGGACAACGTGTACGGAAGAACCCGATAGTTTTCAGCGGCTACCCCGTCTATCCGCCTCAACTACGTTGACGGGTGCAGTGAACGCCCATAGGATGAGTGTGTCCCTCGGTTCGTTCGTATCCAATCTATGGGAGTCCCACCTGCATGGATAACCGTTCAATGTTTTCCCCAATGCGCCTCGGCGGTGCCCACTATGCCTGGGTCATTGTGGGCCTGGCGTTTGGCATTCAGACTGCAAGCTCATCCATGCGGCTAGCTTTTGGCACGTTTGTAGACCCGTTGGCTGAGACGTACGGGTGGTCCAACGGTTCCATAGGCCTGGCCTACGCGATTCAGTTTGCCGCTTCCGCCGCCTTTGCACCGGTTGCCGGGTGGATGGGCGATGTCTACGGAACAAGGCGCACTCTCCTTGTAGGTGTCGTGCTGTTCTCCGCTGGCATCATGCTGACGGGCACCATGGACAGCCTTTGGGAGTTCTACCTCTTTTACGGCGTTATCGTAGGTATCGCCCTGGCAGTGTTCATGGTGCTGCTGGTTTCAGCGGTCACCTACTGGTTCAAAACCCAACAAGGGCTGGCAATAGGGGTGCTCATGGCATCTTTTGGCGTTGGCCCGTTGCTTGCTGCGCCAATAATTGTCTACATCATCAACCAGTTCGGCTGGCAAACGGCCATGGCTGGCTCCGGGCTTGGCTCCGGGCTGGTGATGCTGGTACTCATTGCACGGTTCTATGGAAAGCCTTCCGACAAGGGCGAGAAGCCTTATGGAGCGCTGGCTACTGACCTCGTTGAGCCCCCTTCAGACCGTGCAAGGCTGACTGCTGAGTCAAGGGCGTTCTTCAACCGAGCGCGAGGCACGTTCAACTTCTGGAACCTGGTGAACATCCACTTCCTGGGGTGCGTTGGGCACTCCATCATCATTGTGTACGCAGCGTCCATTGCGATCCATGAGGGTATCGATTCCGTAGTGGCTGCAGGTGTAGTCAGCACCTTCTTTGGATTGAGCATCGCATCGCGGTTCTGGACGGCCTTCCTCGCCGACTACTTCAGTCCACGAGGCATCATGTTCGCTTCCTTCCTCCTGCAGGGAATCACGGTGTTCATGCTGCTGGAGGCCTCCGCCGTCTGGCATTTCTACCTCTTCGCCGTCATCTTCGGTATCGGGTACGGTGGCGAGGGGACCGTGTTCCCTATGTTGGATCGGAGTTACTACAAGAAAGCCCCCTTCGGCACGTCGTACGGTTGGCAGATGTTCGGAGCCAGCCTGGGGATGGGCCTGGGTGGTTGGGTTGGCGGCTACCTCTTCGATGTGACTGGTGCTTATACGTGGACCATCATTGTGTCGGCGGCTACGAGCCTCGGTGGGATGGTGAGCATCCTGTTCCTGGCAGACCCCAGACATGAGCTGATACCGGACTGGGATAAGGACATTGTTGTGGATGGTGGAGCCCTTCCCCATATGCACTAACGCCGGACCCTAACCCGAGACATCAACACTTGCTTCCCGGGAGATGAATGTGTCCCTCTGGCTACTTTTAGCGCTGATCGTCCCATTCATGCTGGCTGCTGTGAACATGATAGACAAGCTGGTGGTGGATCGGCACATCAAAACGACCCTCTTGTATCCCTTCTACGTAGGCATCATAGAGTTTGTGATGGCCTCTTCACTGCTTGCCACCTTGTTGCTGACGGGGCTGGAGGATGCGAATTGGAAGGTGATTGGCGGCGCAATGGCCATGGGTGCGTTGCGCGGAATAAGTCTGGCCACCATGGTCCTTGCACTACGGATGGAGCAGGTCTCACGGGTCATCGCCCTCTGGTTCCTCAACCCCATCATGGTTGTAGGCATGGCCGTGGTTTTCCTGAGCGAAACTGTGTCGGGCCTGGCGATTGGGGCTATCGCGATGGCATCGTTGGGCGCGGGGATGGTGTCGTGGACGGGCGGAGAGTCATCGCGAGGGTTCATGGCCCCCAAGGTCATTGTGCTGGCGCTGGCGTCTGCGCTGGCGTGGGCCACGGCGAACATCCTGACCAAGCAGTTTGTTGACGACGAGTCCTTCTGGCAGCTCTACTTCGGCTCTCGCGCAGGCTTTGGGGCGACGATGCTGTTATTGATAATCAGCAGCGAGGTGCGGCGGGGCGCTAAGACCGAATGGCGGTCACGACCGCTCATAGGCCTGTTCTTGCTGGCAGAGGTCATCGTCACTATTAGCCTTATCCTCTACTACTCTGCAATCAACTTGGGGCCAGTGTCGCTGGTCTCGGCTATTGGCGCGATCCAACCACTTACCGTCCTGATCTACTCTATAGGCCTGGCCTTACTGCTCCCTGCGGTGTTCGGTAGCTGGGTCACCAAGGGCAGGGGGAAGCTGGTACCTCAGCTCATAGGCACCCTGGTGTTGGCCGTGGGTGTTAGCATCGTCAGCATTCAGTAGGCTTTGGCGCTTTGACATGACCTCAGGGGAGATGCACCCTTCACCCTGGCGACAGCATCGGATTAAGTAAGATTGATTCGTGAACGAGATAGAATCGAGTGATGATAATCGATGCGCTAGACCAAGATTGTTGCTACGATAGGTCCAGCCTCTAACAGGTAATCGAATTGTTGCTGGCTGGTGTTGACGTCATTTCACTCTATTTCTCGCACGGCATCCATGAAGAACATACCCCCACAGTGGATACCATCCGCATATACGCTGTTCAGCCAGGTTGATCTGTGGCCAAACTTCCTGGACATGTAGAGGACACGCACCCGAGCATGTAGCTTAGTTGGCGGCGCTCTCGGCTACCTTCAAGCCGGAGCCCCACTTGTTCTTACTATAAACCAGATGGACGGCACTGCCGACATGGTTTTCGCCACGTATGACGAGCTTTTCTCGGGTGCGAACTTGGGCACCGAGCCCTTAAATTTTTAGGTAGCGCTCTTAGTCTGCATGTGGTGACAGCAACACCTACTGAGCTTCAAACCGAGGTCGTTCGTGGAGGGCAGTTGGGGGAGCGGAAGGGCACCAACGTGCCTGATGTCCATCTGAACGTCAAGAGTTTCACGAACAAGGACCAAGAGAACTTCAAACTAAGAGTGGTCCTGGCCGTCGACTACATCGCATTTGAGTTTCGTGCGCAGCGCCGCCGACGTGGGGAAAGTCAGTAGCGCAATGTGGGGCATGGGCGCTTCGATCCCTATCGTCATCGTCGCAAAGATCGAGAGCCAGGAAGCGGTTAAACGCTTGGGTGAGGTACTACAGTCGAGTGATGGGTCATGGTCGGTCGAAGAGATCTTGGCGTGGAGTTGGCCCCCGAAAAAGTCCCCATGCTCCAGAAATTGTTGCGGTTTACCGCATAGCCTCACATTCCGTCCTTTAGTCTCAGACCCAGGCCCCCCCAAATGAGATATTTCATTCTTTTGAAAAGCATCGTCAGCGCCAGTTAGGGCCTCTCGCCCAACGTTAGCTTGAATTTGAATTTAAACGCATTGCTTCCAGATGCGTTTTCACGTGAAAACACTAAATGGTAATACGAATTGCGTAATGCATGAATCACTTTATAGCCCTTGACACGTATATATTTGTCCTGT